>JAHFTG010000044.1:9258-11927 GCA_023269455.1 Opitutaceae bacterium
CGAACTGACCGAGGACATCTCTCTCGGCGCGCCCACCCGACTCCGCGGGGACCCGGGACGGCTGCGGCAGGTCCTCACCAACCTCCTCGGCAACGCCATCAAATTCACCCAGCACGGACAGGTCTCGGTCCGCGTTTCCGTGCAGAGCGAAACCGAAACCCATGTCGTGCTCCGCTTCGACGTGGTCGACAGCGGCATCGGCATCCCCGCCGACGTGTGCCAAAGGCTGTTCCAGCCGTTCACCCAAGCCGACAGTTCGACGACCCGCCGCCACGGAGGCACCGGCCTGGGCCTGGCCATCTCCCGCCAACTCGTCGACATGATGCAAGGCGAGATCGGCGTGCAAAGCGAACCCGGCAAAGGCTCGACCTTCTGGTTCACCTCACGGCTTGAGAAGCAAATGGAAGCCCATCCCCCCGCCGAACCTTCCAACCGCAGCCTGTTCAATCTGCGGGCGCTGATTGTCGACGACAATGCCGCCGACCGCCAGATCCTGCGCCATCAGACCCTCCATTTAAAAATGAAAAGAGGCGGCGCTGCCAATGGCGCCGAAGCCCTGAAAGCATTAAGGGCGGCGGCGGCGGCCGGCACCCCTTACGATCTCGCGTTTCTCGACATGCAAATGCCGGAGATGGACGGACTCACCCTGGCGCGAGCGATCAAGGCCGACCCCGCCATCGCCTCGACCCGCTTGATCATGCTGACATCCGTCGAACCCGGCTCTCATCCCGAGGAGCTTCGCGCCATCGGCGTCGATGCCTGCCTATTGAAACCCGTCCAGCCATGGCTCCTCTTCGACTGCCTGAGCAATGTCATCGGCCACCGGCACGTCACCCCCGACATCCCGGCAAACTCCGCCCCGACGCCCGTGCTGCCCCATTGGAACCACCTTCGGGTCCTTTTGACGGAGGACAATCCCACCAATCAAAAAGTTGCCTGTCGCCAATTACTGAAACTCGGGATCACCGCTGACGTGGCCGCCAACGGGCTTGAGGCCTTGACCGCCCTCGCCGAGCGGCCCTACGACGTGGTTTTTATGGATTGCCAGATGCCGGAAATGGACGGTTACGAGGCGACCCGAACCATCCGTCGACGCGAAAGCGAGCCTGGCTGCCCATGGAAATCGCCCATGATCATCATCGCCATGACCGCCAACGCCATGATGGATGATCGCAAAAAATGCGTGGACGCCGGCATGAATGACTACGTCAGCAAGCCTGTCCATCTCAACGATCTCCAATCCATGCTGGACCGTTGGTGCCCGGCTCCGCCCAACCGCCCCGAGTCGGCCTCATAGCGCATTTCCTTTCCGTCCAACTTTCTGGGGCCGCCTCGCATCGCCCAAACCGTATGCTGATCACCCGAACCGCAACACCTCTCCCGCCCGGGTAAAAGTCTCCTCGTCGAAACCCAGGTCGCGCTTGAGCTGCGCGTCTCGCTCCAGCGGATTCTCGATTCGCGCCGCCGCCCGATACTCGCGCCACGACAGCATACCGCCCGCCCAAGGCAGCACTCCGCTGATCGGCACCGGCAGATCGCTGCCATGCAAAATGCGCTTCGCCAGCGCTCCCGTCGTGAGTTTTTTTAACGCCGACGGCCGCAGCCGGAAGTTGACCGCCGCCAGCGCGCTGTTGTCCCCGTAAAGATTCGGAAACCGCTCCGTCATCTCCGCAAACACGTCCAGGTAGTCGGGATCGAGCAACATCATCCCCGTGCCGCAATGCGCCGCGATGCACTTCACCTCGATCTCCAGCGGCCGCGTGAGCACGCGAGGATCGGCCAGCTTCTTGTCCATCACCGGCATCGTGCGCTCGCTGCCCGTGTGCGCCAGCAACGGCAGCCCCGCTGCCGCCATGCGCTCCAGAAACCGCGTGTGCCGGCGGTCGTTCCAGTCGATGCCTTGCACGTTGGGCAGGCACTTCGGCGCCACCGCCCCACCCTCCAGACACCGCTCCAACTCCTCGAACGCATCCCGCCGCGAGGGATGAATCGAGACCGCCGCCAAAAACTCCGCGTTCTCCCGCGCCAGCCTCAGCACATAATCGTTCGGCACATAAAACGACGCCTGCTCCGGCAACGGCGTGCCGTCCTCGCGATACGGCAGCTCGTGCGCCAGCAACACCGCGCGCCCCACCGACGACATCCGCACATAGGCGAGCAATTGCTCCACATACACGCGGTCAAAATCCGGCCCCGCCAGATCGCGCGAAGTCAACCCAACGCAACGCACCATCCACGGCGCGCCAATCTTCGTGAGTCCCTTCGGACGATACCAGCAACCCGTCCCGCCCGTGCCCGTGCCGACGACGTGAACATGACAATCGATGCGACGGTTCATGCGGTCGGTTTGAGTGCGAGCTCCTTGCATGCCTTGAGATCGAGTTTACCCGTGCCGAGCACCGGGATTTTTCCGACGCGGATGACGGTGCGCGGCACCCAGAGGTTCGGCACGCCGGCGGCGGACAGTTTTTCCTTCACCGCCTCCGCCGTCAGTTCGTCGCGCGCGCTCAACAACACGA
Organism: Opitutaceae bacterium; assembly: GCA_023269455.1. Lineage (GTDB taxonomy): Bacteria > Verrucomicrobiota > Verrucomicrobiia > Opitutales > Opitutaceae > Rariglobus. The sequence continues at coordinate 11,778 of JAHFTG010000044.1, forward strand.
TCTGCTCGCCCTTGCCCGGATCGGGCACGCCGACCACCGCCAGCGCGTAGCCCTCGGACTGGTCGATGGAAAACGCCTCCAGCAGCTTCTGCTCGACCGTGCCGTGCGGCACCATCTCTCCGGCGATTTTGGAGAAACGCGAAAGGCGCC
>JAHFTG010000248.1 GCA_023269455.1 Opitutaceae bacterium
AAACAGAGCCGTGAATTCCGGTGAAATGACCGGAGTTTTCCAAAGTGTCGTCGGCTCGAATTGCGAGCGGTAGGCGGACAGCGCCTCCTGTTTCAGAAATCCGTAGCCCTTGAAATCAACGCGCACCACGCGACGGGCGGTGAAGAGAGGGCGAAGGAGCAGCGCGGGATTCCACCAAGACCATACCGGATATTCGTAAAGCTTCGCCGGATGCGCGGACTCTTGCAGGGCGCATTGTAGCCGTAAAAAGACGGCTTCGTGTTCCGAGCTGCCGTCCTTGCGACAGGGTGTGAAAATTTCGTCGGGACGGATGCGGGCTAGTAATTCGCGCAGTTGCCCGACCAGGGCGGCGGCCTCCTCTTGGGTTTGCCGTGCGAGGGTGCCATCAGATGCTCCGAGGAAGTGGATGGCCGGGGTTTCCACTCCAAGTGTGCGCAGAGCCATGCGGGCTTCGGTCTCGCGCAGGGCAGCAATGGCCGTGTGGTTGAGCGTGGGATGATCCGGGTGGGAGCCGCCGCCGTCTGTGACGTAGGCGACATGCACGGGGTAACCTTCCAGTCGCTTCCAGGTTATCAGACCGCCGCAGCCCAACACTTCGTCGTCTTGATGAGGTGCGATCACGAGCGTGACCGGTTCGCCTTCAAAGACGTAAGGTTTGGCTCGCAGGTAAAGGGCTTGGCGGGCGAGGATACTCGTTAGTCGGCGAGCTTGGCGTTTGCATGCGGGTAGCCTGAGCGCGCCGAGCGTGAGCACAGTGGCGAAAAAACGGAGGCTGCGGGCGAGGCTGGGCATGTTTTTAAAGTCAGGCCGGGGTTGCGAGAGCGCGGGTGACCAGCTCGGTCAGGCGCGGGGTCTCGCGTTCCCAGCAGTAGGTTTCTTCCGCCAGCTGGCGAGCCGAGCGTTGGCGTTGGCGCAGTGCTTCGGGTTCGGCGAGTAGCGCGTCGAGCGCGGCGGCGAAGCGGGCGGTTTCATGCGTTTCGACGATGATGCCTGCGTTGGGCGCATGGGCGAGCACCTCGCGCTGACCGGACGTATCGCTGGCGACGACGGCGAGGCCGGCGTTCAGGTATTGGATGATCTTATTCGTGATCGTGAGATTGCGGTTCGCGATGAAGGCTTGTTCGAGGGCGAGCCCGATGTCGTGGCGGGTGATGACGACGGGGAGCTCGGCGGGGGAAACAAGCGGCAGGAAACTCACATCGTGGCGCCGTTCGGCGGGAAGCCGAGCGAGCAGCCGTTGCGCGTAGTCGCCATGAACTTCACCGAGCAGCACGACGCGGCTGGGATGGCGCGTGAGTTTCCAAGCGGCGAAAAAATGTTCCAGTCCTCGGCCGGGGCCGAGCGTCTGTGAAAACCAGAAAAACGTCGGGGGTTGCCCAGGAGGGCCGTTGCGAGGATCGGACTGGAGAGGGAAAGAGTTACCTATGACGTGAGGGCGGCGTCCGCCGTGACTTTTGTGAATCGCCTCGGCGAGGGCATGCGACGTCGTGGTAGTGTGGACGGCGTGATGAAGAAGCGTTCGCTCCACGGCGCGGATCAAGCCGAGCGGGCGCCGGGCGCGGTCGTCGGGGAGAAGATCTTCCGAGTGCCAGTCTTCGAAGTCGGCGCAAACACGGCGGCCGTCTTTTATGAGCTGGGTGCCGACCCAGTGGGGAGCTTCGTTGTGGACGATGACGAGATCCGACCGGAGGCGGCGGGCGTGTCGCAGAAGCGGCCCGGACGGACCGAGTGCACCAGCGAGGTGATTCTTGAGAGGGCGCGGGGCTTTGCGACAGGCCCAAAGGCTCAGACGGCGGATGAAAACCGTCCAGCGGGACGCATTAAAACCGGGCAGCATATCCACGGTTTCGCGCCGGTAGGGTGCGTTGCGCAAGAGTTCAAGGTCGTGCTTTTCGGAGGGGCCGTGGTTGCGCACGGTGAGCACGGTGACGTCGTGGCCGACGTGGCCGAGCGTGGCGGCCTCTTTCACGACACGCGGATTCCGGCAAAGCGGACCGTTGCTGATGATGAGAATGCGGGCGGCGGGCATGGGCAAAATCAGCGGCGGCGCATGGCCAGACGGCGAGCGAGGCGCCAGCCGACCACGCGGGCGAGGAGGCGGGCGCGCGCACCCAGCGGCGGCGAGACGGTGGAGTGCCCATAGGTCGCCGAGAGGCGTTCGGCATCGTGCGAAAGCGAGGGAGCGTCGGGGTAAAGTTCGTAGCAGAGGTGCCGCCAGTAGTCGGCGAGCGCTCGGCGAACAGACGGGGAGTTTTCGGTTGCCAGGAGATGGGTGGACACGAGTTCTGCCGAGCGGTAAAGCGAGGCCGCTGCGGAAGCCGACCGGCGCTGGCTGAGACTGCCCGACAAACCGGAACGGTAATAGGATGCAGCGTCTTCTTCGGGCGCGAACGCCAGGCCGGACGAGGCCAGAACGACGCGGGCGAAATATTCTCCATCATCATTGAGGGAAAGCGTCTCGTCCCAGGGGCCGGCTTTTTCTGCGACCGCACGTGGGATGAGCCATGCCGCCGGGTGCATCATACGAGCGCCGGTCGTGCAGTGGAGCAACCAGCCGATGGGCGTGAAGTCGCTGAAAACATCGTGGTCCACAAAGCGGGCGGCGTTAGGGTCGTTCTCAAAGCGGCCCCAGCGACAGGTAGCTAGAGTGCCGGGAGCGCGGGTGGCGAGTAAGGCAAGCTGGCGCTCGATCTTATGCGGCGAGAGCAGGTCGTCGGCGTCGAGGAACTGGATGAAATCACCACGAGCGAGGCTGAAGGCGTGGTTGCGGGCGGCGCTGGCTCCGCGATTGGTCTGGGTAATATATCGCACGCCGTGATCCGTGTAGCGTGAAACGATAGTGGCACTGTCATCGTGCGAGCCATCATCGATGACGATGATCTCTGTATTCTCCCAAGTCTGAGAGAGCGCGGAATCCAAAGTTTGCGCGATCCACTTCGCTGCGTTGTAGGAGGGGATTAAAATGGAAACCAATGGGGTCATGATGAATGGATCATCTGCCGATTCGCTCAATCACTATGAGCGTGGGCTGGTCCAAGAGGTAGCCATAGTGGCCGCTCCCGACGAGGCGATCTGTCCAGATGCGCCAAGTGTCATCAATAGTAGCGATATCGCCCGCTCGGTTCAACGGCCTGCCAGAAACTACCATGAAACGCTCCGTCGAGGTTCCACCCCAACTGCCTATCCAAGTGCGACGTGTGCGCTGTGGCACAAAGGCGGAAACGGTGAAGGCGTCATCATTGATGGCGATGCTATCGGTGGGCTTGAGATGGCCTTTCAACACGGCCACCGCTGGTTGCACGTTGCCGCCTATTTTATAACTTATACCTCGGACCGCCGTGATCGTGCCGATACCGGCAAGGATCGTGCAAAGCAGGAGAGTCGCACTGCGCCGTTGCGTGAGGCGCTCGGCGAGCAGCACTGCCAGCGGGACGAGGGCGGGTAGGAATGTGCGGGCGTTGTAAAGGGCGTCAAAATCGCCCACGCAACGCAGCACGCACATGCCGAGGCAGTAACCAAGCGCCACGAGAGCAAGCGGCTTGGAAAACCGTGAGCAGGGCTTGAACCACGCGAGTATGCACAGTGCCGTCAGCGCAGAAAAAATCGACCAGCCGATAGCTGTTCCCGGCCACGCATTAAGTGAAAAGTGATCACGCACGCCGCCCGCAATCAATGCGCTGGGCGCGGACCAGCCAAAATCGGCGATTTGCGAGGGAAGTGCGCCGAGCCCCAACGGATTGCCACGCTCTGCCCCGCTGGCGTGACCGCTTTTGACGACGTTGAGAAAAAGCAGGCCGCCTGAAACCAGGCCGGCTGTGAGCGTGGCGGCAAACGCTTCCCACCAGCGACCAGCCGCGCGCAGTGGACGAATTTGGATCAACAGCCATGTGGCCAATGCTGCCAGCGCGATCACTCCGGCGTAGCGAATACTCAGAGCGACCACGGCCCAGGCCGCGCTTGCCCACAAGGCACGGCGCGAGG
>JAHFTG010000249.1 GCA_023269455.1 Opitutaceae bacterium
GCCCGGCATAAACGTAGAGCGTATCGCCATCCACCAGCACGGCGGGATCGGCCGTGAAGATCAGATTACCCCGGGCATCGCGCTTCAGAATCGGGTTGTAACTCTCGCGTTTCAACGGATGGCCGAGCGGCGGCACGTTCACGTTAAACACCTTCGTGGCGGTGACGCCGTCTTTGCCAGTGCCACTCGCAGTCTGGGCGAAAAGCGGAGCCGTCGCAGCCGCCAGCAAGGCGCACAGGGATGTGAGGATGGCCGGAGAGAGATAACGGGAAAACAGGTTGTTCATGCGAAGAAAAAGCACCGGGCCGGAAGGCGGCCCCGGTGCCTTTGGGTAATGTGGTGATGGTGTATGCGCCGCGTGAATCGATCAACGGGGTCGCAGGGTCAGGACCACCACGCTGGTCGGCGGAAGGGTGTAGGTGAACGAGGGGGCGCTGCCACTCAACGTCGTGACGACGGGCGCGACATTTTTCGGCTGGTCGATGGAGTTGGTGTCATCGGGCTTTGCCGAGAGGGTGGTCACCATGATCTTCGATTTTAACGCGGAGACGCCCTTGAGCTGGATCGGCAGTGCCTGCGGCGTGGCCTCGGGATTCACCAGCTTGAGGAAGATATCCCCCGTCTTGCTGTCGCGCGTCGCGCAGCCCTGAACGGGGGATCCCGAGGAGGTGACCGCCAGGATCTCATCGCCGACGTTACGGCTGAACATGCCGAACGCATAGTAGCTCGGCGAACCGAAAGACGTAAGCGCGTCGTAGCCGATCAGGTTCGGGCGCCACTGCCAGGCGCCGGGGTTCACGTTGACCAACATCGGAGCGTAGCAGTGCATCTTGATGATGTCGGAATTGCGCTCCATCGCGGCCATGAACACGGCGTCGCCGATGGCGGCCTTCATCGAGGGGGTGGGCGCCATTTTTTTCGAGGCCTCGTTCCAAGGCGGCACCGCTGTGTCTTCGTGCGCCGCCCATTCACCGACGAAAACCTCAGGTCCCTTGCGGTCCAGGTCCTTTCCGTAGCCAACCGATTTTTTGAGGAAATTCTCGGTGCTGCTGTAGTCGTGCCAGTCGCCCATGTCTGGCTTACGTCCATTGTGGATGGTCTCAGGAATGGTCGAGATCAGCTTCAACTGAGGATACTTCGCCTTGATGGCGTCGTGGAATTGAGCGTAGCGGCCGTCGTAGGACTTCAATTTGTCAAAGGCGTCCTCGTTGCCGATTTCGACGTAGTTTAGCTTGAAGGGCGCGGGGTGGCCATCCTTGGCGCGGCGCGCGCCCCACGGGGTGGTCGTGTCTCCGATCACGTATTCGATCTCGTCCAGGGCTTCCTGCACAAATGGTTCCAAGTCGGGTCCCGGTGTGACGTGGGTTCCGTTGAGCGCATAGCCGGCGAATACGCCGAGAACCGCTTCGGCTCCCATGTCCTCGGTCCATTGAAGAAACTCCAGGAGGCCCATGCCGTCGCTCGAACGGTATCCCCAGGAACCGTCATGCCCCGGGCGGCTTTCGATCGGGCCGAGCATTTCTTTCCATGGAAAACGAACTGCAATGCTGGGGCCTTCCACGTAGTTGCCGCCGGGGAAGCGCAGGAATTTGGGGCGGAGGTCCACCATCATTTGCATGAGGTCCTTGCGGAGGCCGTTCGGGCGGTCTTTCCAGGTCGGCGGGAACAGCGAGACGAGGTTGAGCCAGACCGTGCCCGGCCGGTCCTGCGTGATTTGAAAACGCGCCTTCGCGGTGGGCGCGACTTTGCCGGTCTCGAGCGTCACTTCGAACTTCGTCCATTTTGGCGTCAGTCCCGAGAGGGTTTTCGCGGCAAAGACCTGGCGTCCGTCGTCACTCACGATGGATACCGTGAGCGGGCCGGAGAACCCGGCTTCCGCCCGCGCCCACAGCGAGGCGCGGTAACGGGTCAGGGGATGCACGGGGATGCCCCAGTAGCCGGCGTTCGCGACACCCGCCGGCTTCTGCATTGACGCTTGGGCAACCGTGAGCCGCAGGCTGGTCGGGAGCTGGTCGTTGAGAGGATCCGCGGAGTCGAGCGCGATGGTCGCGACCGACGGATCGTCCGCCACCACCGACCAGTGCACCGGCGTGTCGGAGTTGTCGCGGAACGCACGGTTTTGAATCAGTTCCGCGTAGAGACCGCCATCGTAGGAATGGTTGATCTCCTCGGTCATCAGGCCGTAGAGACGCGGGCTCACCTCCCCGGCCGAACGGGTGGCGTCAATTGTGAAGCTTGGACCGGCGATTAGTCCGGCGGCGGAGGCCAAAAGGAGTGCGAAGGTGCGGATTGGATGCATGGGGATTTTCGAAAAGGGGTGGTTCATTGCGACTTGCCGCCCGTGAAAACAAGGGCAGCGAGAGTCGCGCAGGCGGAGAACAGGCGGACGGTGGATGATAGGGGTGATGCAATCATGAGGACGGGATTTGTTGAAAGGGAAGGAGACGGGAATCCGCCGGACATGGGGCCGACGAGATCAACGGGGCACGCCGGCGGATCACCCGCGCGCGGGAGGGATCGATGTTATGGCCGATCCCTCGACATGGTATTGTTGTAAATTGTTAATTGATAATTGCTTTTTTTATTTTATCCATTTTCTTCCAGACTCTGTCGACCTGTCGAACTCCGGCTCGGCTCTGTGACAAATCTGGAAAATAGCCCGTTACAGACTACCAGTCCCCTTGGCCACACTCGGAGGAAGATGTTGGGGCATAAAAAAACCGCCGGGGGCTGGCTCCAGCGGTTCGATTTGGGTGAAGGAAAGACCCTAAGCGGAGCGGGATCAACCGGTTCAGACCTTAGCGCGGCGGCGGCGGATCATCGCTCCGACCAAGGCAAGCCCGCCGACAGCGATGCCATAGGTGGAGGGTTCGGGGATGGCGCTGGCGGTGACGTCAAGGAGGCCGGTTCCCGTGAAAAACGCGCTTTTAAAGTCGGCACTCGAGGAGAGGCTACCCCATGTGCCGACGTCCTGAGCGACGCCATCTATGAACAAACCGACGATCGTGTCGCTGCCGGAGTAGTTTAGATCTAAGGTCCCGCCGGTCAGCAGATATACGCTGGCCGTATTAGCGATGAATGCGCTGTTGATGCTGAGGGTGCCGGCATTGACGTGGATGTTGCCGGTGAAGGTGTTGGCGCCAGTGAGGGTGAGGGTGCCCAAGCCCTGCTTGGTCAGGCCGCCGTCGATGGCGTTGTCGCCACCGATGTTGCTGTGGACGAGAGTTTGGGCGATCGTGACATTGACGCCGTTGGTGTCGATGATGGCGCCGCCGTTGCGGATATTGGCGCGCGTGAGACCTTGCATGAAGGTGGCGTTTGACTGGATGGCCTTCAACGTGCCGCCGTTGAAGTTGAAGGTCGAGGTCCCCTTGGTTCCGCCGTTCACCGCTTCGCTGAACACATTGAGCGTGGTCAGGGTGCCTCCGTTGAGATTGAAGGTGGCGGTGCCGCCAACGGCACTATCATATCCCGAAGCCATTCTCAGGCCGTTGGTCGTCAGGGTCCCGCCAGTCATCGTCAGCGTGGCGACGTTGCTGCCGTCGGCGTAAACATACGGGTTTGCCGATCCATCGCCGCTACGAGTCCCATCGCTCATTGTGAGTTGATTGACCAAGGTCACGGTGCCGCCGCTCATGTTGAGGCTGCCCGTGGATGTAATGCTGGAACCAGAGGCAATCTTCGAGTTGCCATTAACTATTACCGTGCCCGCATCGATGTTGACGATGGAATTGTCACCATTCGCCCCAGCGATAGCCAGATCGCCATTGATCTGAAGCGTGCCGGAAGTGTTGACGTTCATGACAGCGGTTGAATGATCCCACCACCAGCCCGCGCCAACTTGAATGCTGCCCCATGCGCCTGTGGTAAAGCTTCCAGTGCCTGTTCCGTATCCTGTGAAAGTCCCGCCCGTCGTCGCGGTATTGGCAAGGTTGTAGGTTCCTGCGTTACCATACATTCCAATGAGCC
>JAHFTG010000045.1:0-3331 GCA_023269455.1 Opitutaceae bacterium
TCATTCATCCAAAGTTGATGCAGTTGCTTACACGTGATCGTAACGATTTTGTTTCCTACCCATAAGTCGCGCTTGGTCCAAAAATATTCGCCAGAGATGTCTCTCGACGAGGGGATTTCTCAACCTTCGCGCGCCAGCAGCACGCCCACGACTTCCTGCGCCGCCGCCAGTCCGAACGCCCCCGTGATCCACACCGCCGAGCCAAATCCCGTCGCGCAGTCGATTCGCAAGTTGTCTCCCGGCTCGCGCTCGTTTGAACACGTTCCGTCCGCCCGCGGATAAATCGGCGCCTCGATCGACCACACGCAACGCACGCCGAAGATCACGTCCTCGCCGTGCTCGAACGCATAATCGCGCCGCAGTTTTTTCCTCACCTGCCGCAACAACTCATCGCTGAATGCCTCCCCGAGATCGCCGATACGGATCTTGGTCGTGTCGCGCTTCCCTCCCGCCGAGCCGACCGTCACGCAACCCATCCCGCGCCGCACCGCCTCGCCGATCAGGTGAACCTTGTTGCTCATCCGGTCGATCGCATCGACCACGCAGTCAAAACCCGGCGCGAGCAATTCCTTCACCGTGCCCTCCGTCGAAAATGCATGCACCGTCGTCACCCGGCACGCCGGGTTGATCAACCGCACTCGCTCCGCCAACACCTCGATCTTCGGACGCCCGATCTGCCCGTCGAGCGCAGGCAACTGGCGGTTCACGTTGGTCACGCACACATCATCGAGGTCGATGAGCGTGAGTGCCCCCACTCCGCTACGCGCCAGCGCCTCGACCGTCCACGAGCCGACCCCTCCCACGCCCACCACCGCGACATGCGCAGCCCGCAGACGCTCCAGCGCCGCCACACCCAGCAAACGGCTCACGCCGCCAAAACGATCTTGGTAATCGGATTCCATATCGCCGCGCTCTTCGCTCCGCTTAGCTCTTCGCGACAAACGCCTCCAATGCCTCGCGCGTGATCGCATACCGCGCCGCACAACGCGGGCATCTGATCTCGATCTTCTCGTCCTCGCCGAAAAGCCCCTCCGCATCCTGCTTAAAAACCGGCGCCAGCACCTGGAGCATCCGCGCCTGGTTGCACCCGCAATGCCAGCGATAGATGCGTTTCTCCAACAGCCCGAGTTCCTCGGTCGCATCAAACGCCTTCACCTGCTCGACCGTCAGCGCCTCGAACCAAGCCTCATCGTAGTCGGGATGCGCGGCCACGAGCGCAAACTCCTCCTCGCCCGTCTGAAAATACCGCGCCGGTCGCTGCTCGCTCTGCCGGTAGTAAGCCTCGACCGCGACCATCGGATCGCCGCCCGTGAACTCCACCGAGCTGCGCCGCTTCGGCTGCGTGCCCTGGATGACGTCGGTGAAAAATAAATTATTCGGCATCTCCTTCACGTTGTCCGTGAACACGCGCCCAGCGACCGAACCATCGGCATTGTCTCCCGTGAGAAACACGTTCACGAGCGGGCTCTGAAAATTGATCGTCCACGCCGTCAGCTCATTGTGCGGCCTCGACGCCGCGTGCAGCACGAACGCCGCCAGCGCCCGTTTAAACAACGCATCGTTCTCCGGCGTAACCTTCAGCCCTTGATCGGAAAGGTGCAGGTAATAATCGACGTAGAGCTGCGAGAAATCCGCCTTCGCCACGAGCACGTTGCGTTTGCGCACAAACGAGGAGGTCACCTCCAGACCGGAGTTCTCTGCATTGACGGGAGTGGAATTAGGCATGCCGACAACGTTGCCCAAAGCCGCTCGATGTAAAGCAGCCGTCGCACTCGGCCCCGACTGCAAGCCGCTCAATGCGCGGCCTGCGCCTTCACCAGCTTGTCGATCTTCGGCTTGATGACCGCGCGGCAGTAGCCCGCGTGAGGATTGTTGCGGAAATAATCCTGATGATACGCCTCCGCCGGATAAAATTTTCCGAGCGGGGAAATCTCCGTCACGATCTTCCCGCCCCAGCCGGGATTGGCCCGCGCCAGTGACGCCTCGGCGGCCTTCTTCTGCGCCTCATCCGCATAAAAAATCACCGAGCGATACTGGGTGCCCGCATCGGCCCCCTGACGGTTCAGCGTGGTCGGATCATGGATCTTCCAGAAATAATCTAGCAACGTATCCAGCGACACCAGCGCCGGATCGAAGTCGATGCGCACCACCTCCGCATGGCCCGTGTCCCCCGAGCACACCTCTTCATAAGTCGGATTGTCCACTCGGCCTCCCGAGTAACCGCTCACCACGGCTCTGACGCCGGGAAGAAGTTCATACGCGGCCTCGGTGCACCAAAAGCACCCGCCGCCAAGCACGAGGGATTCCGACTTTGTTTCAGCAGCATTCATGGCGAAGACACTAATCATAAAAAAGATCAGAAGCAAAAAAGGTTTTATCATCCGCCCGTAGGAGCCTCTCACCCTGTAAATATTCCTCAAAAAAACAAAGCGGCCGACACCACCAGCCCCCCTTGGCGGTCTCTAGGCATACAACTTCAGAATCTGTTTTCTCCAAAAAACGTCCGCCTCGTTTTCCGCCCATGAAAAACTCACGCCCCCTGCTGCTTTCCCGCCCCGCCGTGATCATTGCCCTTGCCGTAGGCTTCCTCCTCGTCGTCGGCACGGCCCTCCTGTCGGTTTTTTCCACGCGTGACGTGGAGCGAGCGGGCCAGCGCATCGGCCATGTGCAGACCAACCTGCTCCAGCTCAACAAACTCCTCTCCACTCTGGTCGATGCCGAGGCCGGCCAGCGCGGCTACATCCTCACCGGCCTGGATACCTACTTGGAGCCCTACACCGGCGCCAAAGCCCAAGTTGATCGGCAGCTTGCCGCCCTCCGCACCAGCCTGGCCGATTCATCGGGTCAGACCGCCGCGCTCGCCGAAATCCAAATCCTCGTGAATAAAAAATTCTCGGAGATCGACCGCACCATCGAGCTGCGACGACGCAACGCTGGAGCCGCGCTCAACGTCGTCGGCACCGGCGAAGGCCTCGTCGCCATGAACACCCTGCGCGAAAAGCTCCACGCCCTCGAACAAAACGAGCTGACCGAACTCAACACCCGCTCCGCCCTCGCCGCGCGGCATGCCCGCCAGTCCCAGCTCGCCAGCCTCGGCCTCGTCACCCTCGCCGTCGGCCTCGCTCTGTTCGGCGTGCGCCTGCTCATGCGGCGCGTGCGCGAACTCGAAAACCTGATCACCGTGTGCGCCTGGACAAACCGCGTGAAATACGAAGGCAAGTGGGTGAGCTTCGAGCAATATCTGCACAAGCGCTTCAACCTGCGCTTCACCCACGGCATCTCCGAGGAAGCGACCCGCAAGCTCATGCTGGAGGAAGTCGAGCTTCAGCCC
>JAHFTG010000045.1:3431-11867 GCA_023269455.1 Opitutaceae bacterium
CCACCCAAGCGAGCAGCCCCGCTGAGGCGTGGCCTCCCGCCACCAGACGCTTGCATTCCGTTCATGATTCCCGGCGTTAGCGACATGGTCAGACCCGATCTGCCCACGTCACTAACGCATGAGTTTGCGGTATTTCAGGCGGTGAGGCTGGTCGGCATCCTTACCCTTCCGACGGCGGAAATCCTCCAAGTAGGCGGAGTAATTGCCGCTAAACCAGTGGACTTGGCTGTCTCCCTCGAACGCGAGGATGTGCGTCGCCACGCGATCCAGAAACCAGCGGTCGTGCGACACCACCACCGCGCATCCCGCGAACGTCTCCAAGCCTTCCTCCAGCGCGCGAATCGAATTCACGTCGAGGTCATTCGTAGGCTCGTCGAGTAGGATCAGGTTGGCGCCGCTCTTTAACAGACGCGCGAGGTGGACGCGGTTGCGCTCACCGCCGGAGAGCACGCCGACTTTTTTCTGCTGGTCCGCTCCCGTGAAGCCGAACTGCGCACAGTAGGCACGGGCGTTTACCTCGCGGGGGCCGAGCTTGAGGATTTCGTTTCCATCACTGATCGCCTCGTAGATCGTCTGCGCATCGGGCAACGAATCGCGCGACTGATCGACGTGCGCTATCTGAACCGTCGGGCCGACACGGAGCGAACCGCTCTCGGCCTGCTCCACGCCGGTGATGAGGCGGAAAAGCGTGGTCTTGCCCGCACCGTTTGGTCCGATCACGCCGACGATGCCGCCGGGCGGCAGGGAAAAATTAACATCCTCGAAGAGCAGCTTGTCGCCGTAGCTTTTGGAGAGTTTCTCCGCCTCGACCACGAGTGCGCCGAGGCGTTGGCCGGCGGGAATGATGATCTCAAACTCGCGCTCTTTTTCGGCTACGTTTTGCTTGAGCATGGTCTCGTAGGCGGTGATGCGGGCCTGACCTTTGGCCTGGCGCGCGCGGGCTCCCGAGCGAATCCACTCCAGCTCGCGGGCCATCGCCTTCTGGCGGCGATCTTCGGTGCGGTGTTCGACGGTGGCGCGGGCGTGTTTCTGCTCCAGCCACTCGGAATAGTTGCCCTTCCACGGGATGCCGTGGCCGTGGTCGAGTTCGAGAATCCATTTGGCAACATTGTCCAAGAAGTAGCGGTCATGCGTCACCGCGATGATGGTGCCTTCATAACGCGAGAGGTGCTGCTCCAGCCAGTGAACGCTCTCGGCGTCGAGATGGTTGGTCGGCTCGTCGAGGAGCAGGATGTCGGGTTTCTGGAGGAGCAGGCGGGCGAGTGCGATGCGGCGGCGCTCGCCACCGGAGAGGTGATCGACGATCTGGTCGCCGGGCGGACAACGCAGCGCGTCCATCGCCATCTCGACTTGCGGGCCGACATCCCACGCGCCGAGTGCGTCGATTTTTTCCTGGAGTTCGCCTTGCTTGGCGGTGATCGCGTCGCGGGCGGCGTCATCGGGCGCGGCATCGATCTCGTCCCAAGTGGCGTCGTAGGCGGCGGTGAGATCGGTGAGGTGTTTCACGCCTTCGTCCACGCACTCGCGCACGGTTTTCCCGGCGGTGAGCTGCGGCTCCTGTTCGAGCAGGCCGACGGTGTAGCCGGGCTCGAAGTGGACGTGGCCGTCGAACTCTTTGTCGCGACCGGCGAGGATGCGCATGAGGGAGGATTTGCCGGAGCCGTTGAAGCCGAGGACGCCGATCTTCGCGCCGTAGTAAAACGACAGGGAGATGTCGCGGAGGATTTCCTTGCGCTCGATTTTCTTCGAGACGCGCATCATCGAGAAGATGATCTTCAGCTCTTCGGGTTTTGCCATGAAGGCAGAGCGTTTAGGGTTTTGTCGCGGTTTCAAGCCGCGTGAGAAAGTTCATCGCTTCTTCCCTCGACGCGCCGCACATCTCCTGGGTGGGGCGCAGGCTCGCGCAAAACACCGGCCGCTCGGGGCGGCCGAAGATCGCGCAGCGCATGTCGGCGAGCAGTTGCACGCACCGTTCACCGGCGCGTTTGCCGTGCGGCATGCCGGGGATGGGCGAGGTGATCGACGGGGCGATGCAACACGCCCCGCAACCGTCGCGGCAGGAAAACGCTACGACGGCGGCAGGAGACATGGTTTACTTCAACTGGAGCAGCACGCGCGCGCCCTTGGGCTGCGCGGGCACGGGCGTGAGGAAGAGGCGCGTCGCCTGAATCTCGCCACCGGCCAGGAGTTCGTCGCGCACGTGTTGGGCACGGGCGGTCGCCAGTTGGCGCAAGTCGTCGTCGGTCACCGCGATGTCTGCGGCGAGCAGGCGACGCATATCCTCCAAGGTGGGCGCATCGGAAACCTGCTGCACGCGCATGTCATCGGATAACGACACCATGGAGCCGGCCGGCACTCTAGGCTTCCCAGGGGAAGTCGTCGCATCACGGCGGAGGCTCATGCCGCGATAATAGGGGCGTGTTTTCTGCTCTGGAGCCGCGACCGGTTGCGCGGTCGGCACAGGCACGACGGCCCCATCGGCTTTGACCACTGCGCCTGCGGGAAATTTCGCCAGAAAGAGTTCGCCGATAAGGCGAGGCTCATCCTCGGGGGAGACCGTGATCTTATCAGGCGTCGGCGTGGCCAGATCTTTGGCGCGAAGTTCTTCCCAGAGTTTCACACGCACTTGCTGATCGAATCGTTGCTGACGGATGGCATCGGCATCGGCGGCCGCATCGTAGGTGCCGGTGATGTCGAGGTTGAGCGCGGGGCGGCCTTTCAATGCTTTGCGCAGCGTGTCGATTTTTTTGGTCTCGGTGTCGAGCGGGGCAGCCGCACCGGGGGCGAACGCCTGGAAGGCGAGTTCGTCGCCGCCGCCGCCGAACATCGAGCCGATGAGTGAGAACGGCGAGGTCGCCGCCTTAACGAGCAGGTTCACAATCACGCGGAGGACGACGCGGCCGATCTTGAAGTTGGGGTCGTCGAGGCTGCCTTTCACGGGAACGTCGATCACGATGTTTCCATCGGTATCCTTCAGCAGCGCGATGCCGAGGCGGACGGGCAACTTCGTGGCATCGGGGCTGTTGGTCGCCGGGCCAAGGGTAAACTGGTTCAACGTGATGACGTTGGCGCTGTCGATCTTGCGCTGCGCGAGGTGGGTTTTCACGTCCACGACGAGGCTGCCGCGCGCGAGTTCATAGCCGGCGTAGGTTCCGACGTAGGGAGAAAGCGGAGACAGATCGATGCCCTTGACGTCGATCGTGAGATCGGTGGCGGCATCGGGCGCGGGCGTGGCGGCGCGGGCGTTGAGTTTGCCCGTGATGGCGACCGAGCCGGCGCCATCCACCTTGCCGTGGAAATCGACATCGGCGCGCTGAAGATCGGCAGAGGAAAGTCCAGTGACCGTGCCCGAAAACTCGTCGAGCGCGATTTGCGCGGAGGGCTTCACGGAGCGGTCGGTAACGGCGAGCTTGGCGTTGGTGAGCGTGAACTTTCCCAGCGACCAGACGGGAGCCGGCGCGCCGGCGGCAGCTCCGGCGGAGGGCGAAGCGGAGAACGAAACCGTCACGGGCTTCGGAGCTGGTTTTGCCCCGGCGCCAGAACCCGGCGCGGGCAGGCGGAGCACGTTGGAGAAGTTGGTGGATTTGTCCGTATTGATCGCGAAACGCGCGACCGGATCGATGAGGTTGATCTCGGCGATCTTCGCGGCGAGCGGCTGGCTGGTCGCGTCGATGCCGAGGATGTTGAAGGAAGAGAACTTCACAAAATCTTCCGCACGCACGCCGTCCACCGTGGTGAAGCCGGCCACGTTGACGTCGCCTTGGAACGACGCGACCGGGCCGACCAGGCGGGCCTCGCCATCCACCGAAACATTGCCACTCGCGATGCGCAGATTGAGAAACGGCTCGACGTAAGGCGTGAAGCCGGCGAGCGGGAGCGTGGCGATTTTGATCGTGAGATTAGCGGCCAACGGCTCGCGCACCGCCGTGCCTTCGACGGAGATATCCCCGCCCGGCGGGAGACTGGCGGAAAGTTTTAGCGCGATGGGCGCGGCGGCTTCGGCGAGCGAGACGTTTTTCACGGAGAGCTCGATCTTCTCGATGGTGTTCTTCGCGGGAGTCGGCGTGGTGAGATCCTCCAGCGCGACCGTGAGTCCGTGGATGGCAAACTCGCCGAGCTTGACGTCGGGCAGCGCGGGCGGCGTCGCAGGCGCGGCCGACACCGAGACCGGCGCAGTCGCCGTGGATGCATCGGGGGCCGGCGTAAGCATGGTGAGGAGGTTGATCGAACCGTCCTTGTCGCGGCGGATGTGCAGGCTGGGCTGGTCGAGCACGATGCTCTTAATAACGGCGGACTTCTTCAGGGCGTCGGCGGAAAGACCTGCGATCACGAACGAAGGCAACTCGACGACCGGCGTGGTGACGCCGCGCTCGGCGACCTGGAGGCCGGTGAGCTTCACCGTGGCATTGTCCATGGTCGCGACCTGGGCGCCGTTTCCGAAGTCGATGGAGTAGTGTGCGGTCACGTCGAGCGTGCCGGCCAGCACATCGGCGCGCACGCGGTCGGCGTAGTAAGGCGCGTATTTTTTAAGCGCGAGGCCGCCGATGCTGAAATCGCCCGCCGAGCGGATAGGATCGATGGAAACGGTGCCGCGCCAGTTGAAGGTTTCACCCGCTTCGGTGATGGCGGAAAACGCATAGGGCGCCTGCGGATCGCCGGCGGTGCGGAAGTTGTCGAGTGTGAAGCTCACCGGCCCCACGACCGTCGCAAACGGAGCGGAGCGCGCATGGTCTCTGAAATCCAGCGACGCCGAGGACACCGCGAGCGTTTTGATGCGGATGGGCCAGCCGGGTTTGGACGGCGCAGCGGGCGCGGACGCGGGCGGCGGGAGCAGGTCGGAGAAGTTAAACGAGCCGTCCTTGTTGAGCTCGAAGTGACCGGCAAAGCCATCGAGCGCGATCTTCTGGAAACGCCACTCGCCCGTGAAAACGGACCAGGAGTCGAAGTTGACGTAGAGCCGCTGCCAGCCGACGAACGGGCTGCCGTCGCGGTCCTTGATGGCGAGACCCTCGATGGTCACGGAAAGCACGAGCGGGTTGATGCTCACACTCTCGATGGCGACCTCGCGATGCAGCGTGGCGGAAATCTGTTTGATCGCCTGAGCCTTGACGATGGGCGGCAGACCAAAAAAACCAAAAAGCACGAGAACCACCACCACGATACCCGCGATGAGCAAACGCCGGCGGTTGCGGCGGCTGGATTCCCGCGAGTGCGCCATGTCGGCGCGGATGTCCCGAATGTTGGCTGGATTTTTCACTGGCGGGAAGGATGCATGTCGCATTCCAACTCGGCAAGCCGCCAGCCAACCGGAAAATCAGAAAGTCGCCAGCACGGCCTTGAGCTGGGCCGCATGGTCCTTCGTATCGACTTTTTCGATCACGGCTAGAACGGTGCCATCCGTGGCGATCACGAAGGCGGCGCGCGCCGGCCCTTCGTAGGTTTTCCCATACATGGATTTCTCCACGATGGAATCCGTCGCCTTTGCAAAATGGTCCCCGGGGTCGCTCGCCAGCGTGTAGGAGATTTTCTTCTTCGCCGCGTATTTGAGATGCGAACCGCAGGTGTCGCGGCTGAGAGCGACGAGGTTGTAGCCGAGTTTCGCAAACTCAACGGCGTGGCCGGCGAGCGAGTCGTTCTGTTTGTCGCATGAGCCGGTGTTGTTCTTCATGTAAACCGACACGATGGTCGGCCGCGTCGCGAGCAGGTCGCGAAACATCACTTCGCGCACCACCCCCGCCTGCACGACTTTTAACGAAAAACCCGTGTCGAACTTTTGCCCGATGGAAATCACGCCACCAGTCGCGATCAGATATGGCGGGAATCGGCTTCGTCTTTTTTGACGTAGCCGGATTCCTGACGCTGGTGGTTGACCGCGTTCTTCTTGAGGTAAGCCTGGTAAACGTCGTCGGAACTCATGCCGAGCGTCTGCGCCAGCGAGACGAGAAAGTGAAACAGATCCACGACTTCGACCTTGGCGTTCTGCTCGTCGAATTTCTGGTATTTCGCCCACCACTTCCAAGGCACGGAGTCGATCAGCTCGGCGGTCTCCTGCTGCATGGCCCTCGTGTAGTTGAGGATCCACTTCGTCTTCTCTTCCTCGGAAGCCGGGGGGAGCGTGACGCCGATTCGCGCGTTGAGCGCTTCCTGCATGCGGAAAATTTCTTCGAGCTTGTCCATGTGCGGAGGCTTGGCCGACCGGCGGCGCGGATCAAGTGGCAAGTGGCCGCACTTTTGCCGCCCCGGCTGGCAATCATAGCGACTGAACGAATAGCGGAACGTCCGCGAGTCATCGTCGCGCAGTCTTTAAATCACGCGATTAACCTTCCTTCCGCCAAAGACATCCAGCGTTCGTCACCCAATCGCTCCGTTTCACACACGCCGTAAGCCCCCTAAATTAACAGTTGCTCCGCAGACGCAAAACCGCGACTTTTTGGCCTTGTTGCCCGCGTCGAGCGCATCCGCGTTCCGCAGCCGGCACAACCTCGCAGCTTCCGCCCTACGCGGTGAGCGCGATTCAACCCACAGATAAACATAGACATGTCAGATACATCCACGTCCGGTGGCACGCCCTCTGGGGCCCCCGCCGAGACCGCCAGCGCGCCTTCCGCGCCCGCCGCCGACTTCGGTGCCTCCTTCGGCGCCAATCGCGGTTCGGGCCTCGCGCGCGGCAAACGCGTCAGTCCGCCGGCCTCCGCGCCGGCCCCCGCCAGCAACGCCGCAGCCTACCAGCCCTCCGCCGTCCAAATCGTGACTTCGGCGAGCGAATACAAGAACCCGTTCGCCCCGGCGGACGAAGCTCCTGTTACAGAACCGGCCCCCATCGCAGCAGCCGCCCCGGCCCCCGTGGTCGTTGCCCCTGCTCCGGTTGCGTTCGTTGCCCAGCCCGTGGAAGCCCCCGCTTCCTCTCAGGTCGCGCCCGTCGCGGCCCCCGTCAAACCTGCCCCGTTCGCCCAGACCGAGGAAAAGGCCAAACTCAACATCCTCCCTCCCGCCGAGCTCAAGCACCCGGCCCAGAGCTGGGAAACGCCCGCCTTCCCATACGAAGCCGAACGCGCCTCCTCCGCTCCGGCCCCGCGCCGCGAAAAGCCTGCTGCGTCCGCGCCCGCCCCGGTCGCGCCCGCTTCCGATCCTCTCGCCGGTCGCAACGTCTTCCGTCCCGTGCGCCGCAGCGACGTCCCCATGCTGGACCCGGCTCCCAACGCCGGCAGCCCTCAGGACTCCTCCCGTGGCGGCGGCGGTGATCAACGTGATTCGCGCCGTCCGCGCCAGCCCCGTGATTCCCGTCAGTCTCGCGATCCGCGCGAGCCACGTCAGCCTCGCCAACATCGCGATCCTCGCGACTACGAGCCCAAGCCCGATGGCCAGCCCGCGACGGCCTCCAAGCCCGCCGCCAACAGCACCCCGAAAAAACCCGGTGGCGTTGTCGGTTGGTTCAAAGGCCTGTTCGCCGGCAGCCCCACGGCTGAAAAGCCCGCTCAACCCGGCCAGCCCGCGCTACCCGGTCAACCCCGCCCCGCCGGCGAACGTCCCGCACAAGACGGCAACCGTCGTCGCCGCCATCGCGGCGGTCGCGGTCGCAACGGCGGTGGTGGTGGTTTCGGCGGCGGCCCGCAAACGGGTGCGCCCCACACCGGCGTTCCCCGTCCCGAAGGCCACAGCCCCAACCACGGCGGTCAGGGCCAGCACCACGGCCAGAGCCAAGGTGATCAAGGTCACGGCGGAGGCGGCGGTCGTCGCCGTCGTCGCGGCGGTCGCGGGCGCTCCGGCGGCGGCCAAGGTGGCGGTCCCCGCCCCGAAGGCGGCGCCGGTCCCGGCCCTGCTGCGAGTTAACACGAGTTAAACCTTGCCAAGGGCTTCACCGCCCCGCGCATTTCAAAGGCGTCAGCACACATCGTGCTGACGCCCTTTTTTTGCCTTCATCCGGGCTCCAGACCCTCAGCTCTCAGCCACCGACTTTCCCTCCGCAGCGTCTCCCAACTTTCAACTCTCAGCCCTCAACTTCTTCTGATGTCCGATCTCATCGTCAACGGCGGCAAGCCCCTCACCGGCACCATCATTCCCTCGGGCAACAAGAACTCCATCCTGCCCATTTTCTGCGCCACGCTCCTCACCGACGAGCCCGTGACGTTGAAAAACGTCCCCGACATCACCGACCTCAACAAACTCGTCGCCTTCTTCCAGTCCCAAGGCTCGCAGATCGACTGGAACCGCGACCTCGGCGAGATGCGCATCTGCCACGCCACCTTCAAGAGCACCCTCGAAAACGACGAGCTCCCGCAGGACATGCGCTCCACCGTCCTGCTCTACCCAGCGCTGCTCATCCGCCTCCGCCAGATCGCCATCCAGGCCAACACCAAAGGCTGCTCCCTCGGCGTCCGCGAGATCGACCCGCACCTGGAAATCCTCTCCGTCCTCGGCGCCATCGTCAACGAAGGC
>JAHFTG010000250.1 GCA_023269455.1 Opitutaceae bacterium
CCGGCCTGGTCTATAAACCCGCGCCGAATGGCAGTCTCTACATCGCCTACGGCACCTCGATGACCCCGCCCGGCACCAACTTCGCCCTCTCCGCCACCGGCGCCAACAGCACCAACTCCGATCCCCAGGAAACCATCAACTACGAGGTCGGCACCAAGTGGGATTTCCTGAAAGGCCGCCTCTCCACGACCGCCGCCGTCTTCGAGACGAAGAACAGCAACACCTTCGCCACCGACCCCATCCTCGGCTCCGTCCCCACCGGCGAACAGACCGTGAAAGGCGTCGAGCTCGGTATCACCGGAAAAATTACATCCGACTGGCTCGTCTTCGGAGGCGTCGCCTACCTCGACAGCGTTTATAACAAAGGCAACGCCGCCGCCGGCACCAACACCGCGCAAACCGGCGCCAACCTCCCGCTCACGCCCGAATACTCCGGCAACCTCTGGACCACCTACCGCTTCCCCGTCGGCCTCACCCTCGGCGGCGGCGCCCAGTATTCCGGCGAGACCGAGCGCATCGACCGCAACACCACCACCGCCGTCGGCCGCACTATGCCGGACTACTGGATCTTCAACAGCGTCGTCTCCTACGAGGTCAACAAACACCTCACGATCCGCGTCAACGTGAACAACATCTTCAACGAAACGTATATCCAAAGCTTCAATAACAACGGCGGTCGCTTCAGTTACGGCGCCCCGCGCAACTACGTCATCTCCGCCGATTTCACGTTCTAAAGACCCCAGAGCCAAGAGCCGGCCGCAAATCAAAGCGTCCGGCTCTGTTTCCGCTTCCGGCTCTCAGCTCTAGCCTCTTAGCTCTCCGCTCTCCTCCGCCTGCCATGATCCTCGACATTCCCGCCGTCCTCACGCCTGCCCAGCTCGCCGAAGCCCGCGCGTTGCTCGCCGCCGCCGAATGGGTCGATGGCAAGACCACCGCCGGCCACCAAGCCACCAAGGTTAAGGATAATCTCCAGATTCCCGCGACCCACCCCGCCGCCCGCCAGGTCGGTGAGATGATCCTCCGCGCTCTCGCCCAGAACCCGCTGTTCATCGCCGCCGCCCTCCCGCTGCACATCCTGCCGCCCATGTTCAACCGCTACACCGGCGGACAACAATTCGGCTCCCACGTTGACGGCTCCATCCGCCAGGTTCCCGGCACCGGCCACCGCATCCGCACCGATCTCTCCTGCACCCTCTTCTTCGCCGACCCCGCCGACTACGACGGCGGCGAACTCGTCATTGAAGACACCTACGGTGCAAAAAACGTTAAACTCCCCGCCGGCCACCTCGTGCTCTACCCCGCCACCAGCCTCCACCACGTCACGCCCGTGACCCGCGGCGCGCGCATGTGCTCCTTTTTCTGGATACAGAGCATGATCCGCGACGACGGCAAACGCGCCCTCCTCTTCGACCTCGATCAAGGCATCCAGCGCGTCGGCGCCACCCAGCCGGACAACCCCGCCGTCGTCCAACTCACCGGCGTTTATCACAACCTCCTCCGCCAGTGGGCCGAGATGTAAGCTCTCGCCGCCCGATTTCCGCCGCCCGCCATGCCCGCCGCCACCGCTCCCTCCGCCGGACTCATCCCCACGATCACCTTCGTGCTGTGGACGGGCTGCCTGCTGGTCGGCGCGATCGGCTTCGCCTTCCCCTACGCCCGCCCGCAACCACCCGCCCCGCCACCGCCCGCCCTCACCGTTGAAAAACTCACCGTCGAGCTGACCAACGATCCCCTCCCCGCGCCCTCCACGCCACAACCCCTCGCCGCGCTCCCGCAACCCGACGCCCCCCAACCCCTCGCCGTCGCCGCGCCCTCGCCCGCCCTCGCCTTCCAGTTGCCGGTCGCCAGCCCCGTCCGCTCCGTTCCCGCCACCGCGCCTGCCACCGCCACACCAGCGACGCCCGCCCCGAAACAACTCACCTTCGGTCGCGGCGAAGGCCGCCAGCCCGCGCCCACTTATCCCTCCTCTGCGGTCCGCCAAGGCCAGGAAGGCACCGCGACCGTCCGTTTCAGCGTCGATGAAACCGGCCACGTCACCACCGTCGAAATAGCTTCCTCCTCCCTCTGGCCTCTCCTCGACGAAGCCGCCCTCCGCGCCGTCCGCGACCGCTGGCATTTCGCACCCGGCGCGACGCGCACCTATGACGTTGCGATTCGCTTCTCTCTCCAAAAATAACTCCAAAAAATCACCACACCGGCGGCATCAGCCGCCCCTCCGCTCAATCGTGAAGGCCATTGGCCGAAACCGCTCCCAACGAATCGCCCAATTGGGCGATTCCCTTAGTGGTTAAAAACTCCGATCTCCGACTTCCGATCCTCCGCCTCTCTCAACTCTCATCCTTCAACTCTCAACTTTCCGTTCCGCCGTCCCATGCCCTCACCTCTCTTCGCCAACATCGTTTTCGACCTCTTCCTCCGCGGTGGTCCCGTCATGTGGCCCATCCTGCTCTGCCTCCTCGCCGCGCTCGTCGTGGTTTTTGAGCGCAGCCTCTGGTGGTGGACGCTCAACCGCCGCAGCGATTCCGCCACGCTCAACCAGACCTTCGATGCCATCGCCGCAGGCCGCTTCGAGCAGGCCGACCAGCTCACCGGACAGCCCGGCGACCCCTTCCTCTCCACCATTCACGAAGGCCTCCACCACGCCCACACTTCCCTCCTCGGCGCGATGCAGCTCCGCGCCACCGACGAACTCGAACACGCCGAAAAACGCCTCTGGCTGCTCGGCACCTTCATCACCCTCGCCCCCCTCCTCGGCCTCCTCGGCACCGTCACCGGCATCATGCACTCCTTCAACTTCGTCGGCTCCGAGGAACTCGCCGCCACCAAAGTCAGCGGCGGCATCGCCGAGGCGCTCATCGCCACCGCCTGCGGCCTCGGCATCGCGATCCTCTGCCTCTTGCCCTACAACTTCCTCAACCGCCGCCTCGCCCATTTCCGCGCCCGCCTCGAACGCACCATCAACCACGTCGAGATCCTCGTCGAATCCGCCAAGCATCACGGCCACGACCTCGAAGCCTTCTCCCGCGCCCGCGCCACCGCCGCCCGCTCCTCCTCCGGTTCCGTTTCCGGCTCTCAGCTCTAGCCTCTAAGCTCTCAGCCCTCCGACACCATGCCCGTCAAACTCGGCTCCAAGCTCCCGCCCGACTCCTCCGAGGCGCGCATCGAGATCATTCCATTGATCGACATCATGTTCTTCCTCCTCGCGGCCTTCATGCTCGTGAGCCTGAGCATGGTTCACCTGAAGACCGTCAAGGTGAACCTCCCCACCTCCACGACCGCGACCGCCGACAACCAAAAACACCTCGTCGCCCTCACCGTGAACAAGACCGGCCTCGTCTTCCTCGACGGCCGCCCCGTCGGTGAAAACGAACTCTCCCAAGCCCTCGTCGCCCGCCAGAAAACCGACGCCGAAACCCGCGTCTCCATCAGCGGCGACCAGGACACCCGCAACGGCGACATGATGCGCATCCTCGATCTCGTCCGCGCCGCCGGCATCCAGAAAGTAGCCTTCGAGACCCGCGCCCCCGCCCAGCCATGAGCCGCGCCCTCACGTATTTCAACTTGCTCGGCGTCATCGCCCTCACCGCGCTCTGCGCCCTCCAATGGCGCGCCAACCGCTCGCTCAACCTCGACGTCAACCGCCTCGAACACACCCGCCAGACGCAGTCTGCCCGGCTCGACGAACAAGCCGCCACCCTCCGCGGCCTCACCGCCGACCTCGACCGTTTTCGCGCTCAACTCGGCACCACCACGCTCGGCCTTAAAGATACCGACACCAAACTCCGCGCCAGCGCACAACTCGCCGCCGAGCTCACCCGCGAACGCGACCAGCTCCGCGAAAACATCACCCAATGGCGCGCCGCCGTCGCCCTCCGCGACGAACGCCTGCAACAGTCCCACGACCGCATCCGCGACCTCGGCGACCAGCTCAACGCCAGCATCCGCAAC
>JAHFTG010000251.1 GCA_023269455.1 Opitutaceae bacterium
GTGGCTTCCCATAAAAAGGCGTGGAAAGCTCGGTCGCCTTCTTGGGATCTTCCGTGTTCACGCCAGCGCCATACATATCCAGTGCGAAGGCGACATAGCCGAGCTTGGCGAGCGCGTCGGCCTTACCCTTGGCGTAGGCGTTGAGACCCCACCACTCATGAACCACCAGCACGCCGGGCGCAGGATGCGCGGCCGAAACCTTGGCGTCGTCGTAAGCGAGATAACCGATGAGCTTCACGCCCGCGTGCTCGTAAGCGACGGGCTTCGTCACCAACGCCGCATGCGCAGACGCCAGCGCAGCGATACAAAACGCTAAAAGAAAGGATGCGTATTTCATGCACGGCCAAAATGCCACGCACCGCCCCTCGGTCAAACGACGTTCGCCTATTTTCGGAACAACGCATCCAACGATCCGAAACTCTTGAGCGGAGCCTTGGGCTTCGTGGTCGTCACCGGCAACGGCGTGGACTCGCGCGGCTTGGGCACCTCGACCGGGGCGGTTGCCGACTGTATTTTCCCGCCCGACTTCAGCTCGGCGAGCGCACGCTCCAGTTTCTGCACCGACACCGGCTCGGCCGTGCCCAATTCCTGCGCAAACAAACTCACGCGCAATTCCTCCACCTGCCAGCGCAACTCGGGCACACCGGCGAAAACCGTCAGTTGTTTCATCCGCTCCGCGTCCTTGAGCTGGTTCTGCTTCCAGCGGTCGGCGCGCAGCTTCATCGCTTTCAGGTAACGCGGGAAATGCGCGAGTCGCGCATACGGCGTCACCAGCAAAAAATCGTTCGGCACCAGCGCGGCCAGCTCCGGACCTTGTCCACGATACGGCTGCGGATGCACCAGCAAGGCCTGCCGAAGCGTCAGAATCTCACGCAACAAATCACCCAGCTTCGGCACCAGCCCTTGCAGATCGGTCTTCACCTTCGCGACGGCATCGGCGAACGCTGACGCCGTGAGTTGCTTCACGCGTTCCGCCGCCAGCAACCACCGCGTCAGGGCGACGTAGGCGTGTTCGCGCAACGTGTCGGCCGTGCCGAGTGTCGCCAGCAACGCACCGAGTTCGCGCAGTTGCTTCAGGTCCTTATGCAAGCACGCGAGCTGATGCGTAAGCTGCCATTCCAGCATGCGCTCCAGCGCCGGTGCGCTCGCCGCCGCAGCCTCCTCAATGCTCTTGAAAAGCCGCAACGCCACGCCGCCGCCCGGCCCGTTTTTAAGTCCTGGATAAGCGTAAACCGCCACGCCCGCCTGGTCGCACACATGGACGCGCTCCGGCACGTCGCCAAATTTCCACTCGGTCTGCTCGCCCATCTCATGCTTGGCGCGGGCGCGGCGCCAGGCATCGGGATCTTCGCGCGAAACGCTCACGCTTACTTCTCGTTGATGCGCCGCCAGCGCGGTGGCGACATCGGCCAACTCGCGGCTCGCGCAGATCTCGCGGCCTTCGTCGTCCACCACGCGCACCCGCACGCGGAGGTGATCCGGCAGCGGACGGTCCTCGGCAAAGACACTTGCATCAATTTTCAGTTTCAGGCGTTCGCCGATGAGCTGGGCGAGCACCTCGGGCAACGTCTGGCGCTGCGCGGTAAGCCGCGAGTGTTGCGCCGCCGCCTTGGCGAGCTGCCGCGCGGCATCCGCCAACGGAACGAAGTCGCGCCGCAGTTCCTTCGGCAACGCGCGCAGGTAATGTTCGACCTTCGCCGCAAGATGGCCGGGCACCGCCCAGTCGAGCGCGGCCGGCGTGAGATCGGCGGCTGTGCGCACCGGCACGTCGAGGGTGACGCCGTCGTCGGCCTGACCGGGTTTGTAGGTGTAGTTGAGCGGGAGCGCGGACTGTTGGAGCGGCATCGCCTCCGGATAAGCCTCGGTATCGGCCTGCAATTCCTCGGGATCGCGCAGGTCGTCGGGCTCCAGCATGAGGAAGCGCGGCTCGGCGCCTTTGCGCTCGCGCACCAGATCGACCAGTTCGGCCACGGACGAAACGACTGGATCATCGGCGGACTGCGGCAACAGGGTCGCGGCGTAGAACCGGTAGAGCCCCTCGTCGAGATTAAGGTAGCCGCTGTCACGCGTGCGCGTCAGCAAGCTCTCGATCTCTTCGCGCACCCCGCGATTGTGCGTGATAAAGTCCAGCGGCCAGGTGACCTGATCGTTCACCAACGCCTCGCGGATAAAAATCTCCGTCGCATGGACTGGATCGATCTTGCCGTAGCTCACCGCGCGCGATTCCAGCTCCAGTCCGTAGAGGCGCGTGCGTTGCTTCACCATCACGCGGCCTGCATCCTGATTCCAGAACGGCTCGCTGTGCGCGACCTTCACGAGATGCGCGCCAAGCTCCAGCGCCCACATCGGATCAAGCCGCGCGCAAGTGCGGGCGTAGAGACGCGACGTCTCCATGATCTCCGCCGCCATCAGCCAGCGAGGGGACTTCGAGTCTTTCTTCGACGTGTGCTTGTCTGGCTTCCGGTCGCGGTCGGCACGGACGGCGAGCATCGAGCCAGGGAAAATCACCACGCGCCGGTCATGCGTGGCCTTGTAGCCGGGATTCTCATCGTCGCGCAGCGCGATGTTGCCGAGCAGACCGGCGAGGATACTGCGATGAATCGCGCGGTAGGCCGGCATGCCAAAGGCTTCCTTGTCGGGCGTGATCTGGTCGGGCTTCAGGCCGTCAAACACCGATGTGAACTTGAAGTCTGCGCGCGACTCCAGCACGTCGAGCAGTTGCGCATGGACGTCGCGCCACTCGCGCATGCGCGTGTAGCTGAGAAAATGATCTTTGCAGAACCGGCGCAGCTTGGCCTGCGAGAGGCGGTCGAACTCGTCGTGAAACGCGTCCCAGATGTTGAGCAGCGTGAGGAAATCCGAGTCGGCGTGCGCAAACCTACGGTGGGCGGCGTCGGCCTGCTGCTGTTTTTCCATCGGACGCTCGCGCGGATCCTGGATGCTCAGACCCGAGGCGATCACGAGCACCTCTCGCACCGCCTTCTCGGCGCGCGCCTGCAAGATCATGCGCCCCACCGTCGGATCGACCGGCAGACGCGCGAGTTCGCGGCCAACCGGCGTGAGTTGGCGGGCCGCTTCGGTGGCGTTGGCGTCGAGCGCCCCGATCTCCTCCAGCAGCGCGTAGCCCGCGCGAATGGATTTCGCGGCGGGCATGTTGATGAACGGGAACCGCTCAATGTCGCCGAGGCCGAACGCCTTCATGCGCAGGATGACATCGGCGAGATTCGCGCGCTGGATCTCCGGCTGGGCGAAGCGTGGGCGCTCGTTGAAATCCTGCTCGGAATAGAGACGAATGCACACGCCCGCCGCGACACGGCCGGCGCGGCCTTTGCGCTGGTCGGCGCTGGACTGCGCGACCGGCTCGATGGGCAGACGGCGCGTGCGCGCCTGCGGCGAGTAGCGGCTGATGCGCGCCAACCCCGTATCCACGACGAAGCGGATGCCGGGGATCGTAAGCGAAGTTTCCGCGATGTTCGTCGCGACGATGAGCTTCCGCCGCTGCGAAGTTGAAAACACGCGCTGCTGCTCGGCGGTGGAGAGACGGCCGAAGAGCGGCACGACTTCGCAGTTCGGCAGGCGGCGGCCTTCGAGGAGTTCGCGCAGTTCGCGGATGTCGCGCTCGGCGGGCATGAACACGAGCACGTCGCCCGAATCGCTTTCGCGCACGATGCGTTCCACCGCCTCGGCCGCGCCGTCGATGTAGTGGAGCGCCTCGGATTTCGCGGCGCGCTCATCACCCTCGGCGGCGTCGCTGCCCAACGCATCGAGCGGGGCGTAGATCACCTCGACCTCGTAGGTGCGGCCGGACACCTCGACGATGGGCGCGCCGTCAAAGGCCTTGGAAAACGCCTCCGTGTCGATGGTCGCGGACGTGATGATGATTTTGAGCTCGGGACGCTTGTAGCGCAGCGTGCGGAGGTGCCCGAGG
>JAHFTG010000046.1 GCA_023269455.1 Opitutaceae bacterium
CCCAGCGCCGAGCCCACCGGAATCGCCGTGTAAAAAAGCGACAGCGCATTGTTCCTCCGCCCCGGCGAATAAAGATCCGCGATCCAGCCCGGGCTGATCGTCCCGTAGCTCGCCTCACCGAGTCCGACCAGCACGCGAAACATCACCAGCGACCAAAACCCATGCGCCGTGCCCGAGAGCACCGTGCCCACGCTCCACACCGCCACGCCGGACGCGATCAGCCACTTGCGCGGAAACCGGTCTCCCAGATAACCAAAAAACGGCGACGTCGCAAAATACCCCAGCATGAACGCCGTCGCGACCCAGCCCAGTTGGCCGTCGCTCAGGTGCAGCTCTTCCTTGAGCGGCGTGAGCACCGCTGGCAGCACCTGACGATCCAGATAGTTGAACAGATTGATCCCCGTCAGCGTGAGCAGCGTCAGCAGAGGCCAGTTGCGTTGAGGTGTGTTCAAGCGCGCCCACTAACGGAAAACCCTTCGCAACCTTCAACGCCATAAACCGCGCCCCGCTTGACCCGCCTTCGCGCGGCGTGTTGCGTTCCCCATCATGCCGGAGACCAGCGCCCCGCCCACCTCGTCAGTCGCCTTGCTCGCGTTTAATCCGTCGAGCCTGCTCGCCGTGCGTCAGCGCGAAAACCTCCTCGATCTCGCGTTCACCGGACCCGATCTGGCCTCGGCCACGCGCCAACTCCAAAGCGCCTTTCCCGTCCACACCGCACCCGCCTCGACGTTCATTCTGCCGGACGGCACCACCCATGTCTCGCTCGTGCAGGTCGAGACCCCCTCCGTCGATCCCGCCGTGGGATTCCAGTCCATCGAAGCCCTGCAAGCCCGCCGCACACCCCTCTCGCCCGCGCTCGCCTCCGCACTCGCCAGCCTCGAGCCACACCTCATCGCGATACCCTACCTGCACCTCGGCGAAAACGACTTCATCTACAAGTTCCGCCCCGAGAAAGAGCGCAACCCCGCCATCTACGCCCAAGACCCTGTTTCAGGCGCACTCTACCAATCGAAACTCTGCGCCGCGCTCAAGACCCTCGCCCGCCAGCACGAACGCTCCGCCGCCGCCCCCGTCACCCTCGATTTCGGCGCCGTCCAATACGTGTTGCCCAGCCATTTCGGCTTCTGCCTCGGCGTGAAGAACGCCATCGAGCGCGCCTACGAAACTCTCTCCGCCAATCCCGGCCGCCGCGTGTTCATGCTCTCCGAGCTGATCCATAATCCCTTCGTAAACGAAGATCTCCTCCGCCGCGGCCTGCGTTACTTGCAAAGCGATAAAGGCGCCCCCTTCACCATCTCCGGCCGCAAGGCTTCTGCCGACGCGCCCGCCACCGCCGCCGACCCGCTTCTCTGGGACACGCTCACGCCCGACGACATCGTCATCATCCCCGCCTTCGGCGCCACCGACGAAGACAAGCAACGCCTCGTCCGCAAAGGCCTCGCCGTCTATCCGTATGACGCCACCTGCATGCTCGTGGAAAAAGTCTGGAAAGCCGCGCGCGCCTACGGTCGCGACGGCTACACCGTCATCATCCACGGCAAGCACGAGCACGAGGAAACCAAGGCTACTTTCTCCAACACCCGCCGCCACGCGCCCGCCGTCATCGTGCGCGACCTCGCCGAGACACGCCTCCTCGGCGAAATCATCGCCAGCGAAGATCCTCGCGTGCGCGCCCGTTTCTACGACCACTTCGCCGGCCGCCATACCCCCGGCTTCGACGTTGACCGCGATCTCGAACGCATCGCCGTGGTCAACCAGACCACGCTCCTGATGAACGAAACGCGCGCGATCATCGCCGCCCTGCGCGACCTCTACTCAAAAAAACACGGCCCCGACGCCCCCGGCCAACCTCCGCGCGTCGGCGGCAGTGGCCGCAACGACACCCTCTGCTACGCCACCCAAGTCAATCAGGATGCCCTCGCCCGCGCCCTCGCCGACCCGCTCGACGCCGCTTTCATCATTGGCGGAAAAAACTCCTCCAACACCTACCAGCTCTACCGCCTCTGCGAGCAAAAGCTGGGGGCAAAAGCCTTCTTCATCCAAAGCGAAGGCAACATCCGCTCGCTCCGTGAAGTGGAGCATTACGTTTTCCCCAGTCACGGCGCGCACGGCGGCCGGATGGTGGTTCACCCGCTCTGGCCCGACGACGCCCACACGCCCAAACGCATTCTCATCACGGGCGGCGCCTCGTGTCCCGACGGCGTCATCCAGCAAGTCATCACGCGCATCAATCACCTCTTCTCCGGCCACGCCCTGCGCCCCATAGAAATCGTTCAGGCCGAGCTCGAAGCACGCATCGACGCCGATGCCTGAGCAAGCGCCGGATCACTCCTTAAACTCATCGAAACGCTTGGGCGCCGACTCGGCCTGAAGCGTGGCCGCCAGCACGGGATCAAGCCGGCTTTCCCGCAGTCGCATCGCCTCCTCACGGGCCTTCAACTCTTCCTCGCGCTGCTCCAGCTCGGTTTCCTTCTCCTGGTGTTCCTGCACTTTTCCAAAAAGTCGCATCTCACTCTGATCAAGAAAAGCCTCGCGCGCCCGCAAAGCCTCCTTGCCTTCAAAAAATTGGATTTCCTGGCGATCCAGCTCTCCCTTAAGCCGCGCGATGGCCGTCTTCTCCTCGGGTGAAAGCGCGGGGCGGGGATGCTTGAGCTTGCTCTGTGCGATCAGCAAAGCCTCGCGCGCCGAGAGCAGCGCATTACTCTCGGCCAGTTCGCGCTGCTGATCAGCCATGCGAAATTCACGTTCGTCCAGAGCCTGTTCGCGCTCGGCCAGCCGCATCTCGAACGCTTCCAGCGAACGCATCAATTCAGCCGAACGATCATTGCCGAGGCCGTCGCCAATCACGTCCGCCGCCCGAATCATCGCGACCACCTGGGCGATCTGCCGTCGTGCCTCCTGCGAGGCGTCCAGCAGCGCAAAGGGAGACCGCGTTGTCACGCACACCGCAGACGCCGCCCTCTTCGGCAGCGCAAGAACCGGCGGCGCCTGCCGGCAAGGCGGACGCCCCGGCGGCCGGATAAAATTAGAAACTCCAGGTGAATCGGACATGATCATGCTTTTTTCCTCCAGTTGATGAGTCGATTTATCCAGCCACCCGCAGAACTTGTTGGAGTCATCCCGAAGGTGGATCGAAGCAAATCGGCGACAACGACCTCGACCGCAGGCTCGTCCAGCACAACCACCAAACGGCTCGGGGCTTCACCGGCGGCGAGCTGCTGCTCCAGTGCCCGGCAGTCGTCGCGAAACCACTTACTCAAGACCGCCGCACGGTCCGTCAAGGCGGCCCGGGCATAGTCGATTTGGCCGCCGGTTATTCGGGAAGCGAGGTCTCGTTCGGTCTGTGAAAGCGGATCACGCAGTTGTTTGCGCAACGCCGCGCGCACGGGCAGCGGCTGTGCCCTGACCGCGTGCGCCAGTCCTTCAATGAAATGAAGCCCCGTCGCGCCCACCCGAAACGGCAGGTGACGCGCGAGAGCCGTTTCATCGATGTTTGAGAGCGCGTTGAGCAGACTGCGAAAATCTCCGCCCACGATCACGTTTTGCGCCATTTTCTGAGCCATCACCGCAAACTCCCGCAACGTCGTCACCGCCTCCAACCGGCAGAACGACAGTGTCTCCGGCGCCAACGCCGTGAGTGTGATGGGGAAATCCTCCGGAATGCCCAGTTTCGCGAGGTTCTTAAGCAGCGGATTTTCGCGAATGGCGGCCTGTTCGCTCTGCGTCACCATTTCGCCAAACGGATCGTCAAAGGCCAGCGTCTCCTTGAGGATTGCGATCAGGTGATCCGCCATACGCGGAGGTTGTCTGCATAAGGCTAGCCGCTCACGCATTTCCTGATAGTTGAGCACAATATAACCGGCCGGCGTTTCGTCCTCACCCGTGAGAGGCCAGTCGGCGCCCTCCAGATTTTGGGCAAGGCTGCTCAACGAGGTGTCGGCCAGGATCGACGAAGCGAACGCGGAGCGCACTTCGTCCCAATCACGAGCGGTGTAGCGAGAGGTTGGTATTGAGGTCATCATGAAGATGCGTGGTGGAAATATGGTCAGGAGCATGCCGCTCCAATTCTGCCGCGAGTCGGCGGTAGTCGTTCACAACGTTGTCCTGAGTGGGATCGGTGCCTTCCGATCCGATGAGATTCACGGGCAGCCCAAGCGTCACCGCCCGGCGCACGACCATCGCATCGCGAATCTGCGTCTGAAAAATCTTCGCATGCAGGGCGGCCCGCTTCGCGGTCTTAAATTGATTCAAACGGAGCTGCATCCGCATCTTCGGCACCTCGATGTCCACCCCCGTTTTGATCGAGTTGAAAATGATCCCGTGAACCTGCGCCGCCGCCCCCATGGAAGCCTTGCGGAAGCCAGCCGAGAGTTGGTGAAACTTGTTCAGCTTCTCCACAAGCAGCGTGAACCCGATCAGGCTGAGCGCATCGGGATTCGCCGGGACATAGATTTCGTTGGCGCTGAAAATGGCGCACTGCGAGGCGCGCAGCAGATTCGGCGGGCAATCAAAGAGCACATAATCGTAATCCAGAGCGACCTCCGCCAGTTGATCCTGGAACACCACGTAGGCCGGCTTGCGAGGATCCCCCGTGTATTCGTTTTCCAAATCCACGAGGTTGAACGTCGTCGGCAGCAGATCCAACCCCGGCAGAATAGGCTGCCCGTTCTTGTCTTCGACCACATCCTTCACCACGAGATCGCGTAAACGAATCCCACCCGGCTCAAAAAAAGAATAAACCGAGCCTTTTCCCTCGGCGTTGAGCTTGTTCCAGCGCTCCAGCCGCATGAGCCAGATACTGGCATTCGACTGCGTATCGAAGTCGCACAGAAGCACCCGGCGACCCAGCTTTGCCAAACACGACGCCGTGTTCACGATCAACGAGGTTTTTCCGACTCCTCCCTTGTAATTGATAAAGCAGATTTTACGGGCCATAGCGGTGAAGCAGCCGTCTGCCTCTTCCGCAACCATGCGCCTCAAGGCTATATCCGCGAGGCTGGAGCGGACGCCCCCTATCTTTTCACGGTTTTTTCGCAGACGCCGTATTCAGCAAAAACTCCCGCATGCCCGCTTGTAACGCACTCGTAACCGCAACGGCGTCCATCCGCCACGCACAACATGTAGATTTAAACCTGTGCCCCCTTTGATTCTCAGCGTGGACGATGAAGAAGACGTGACCGATCTGGTGCGCTTTCACCTGACCCGCGCCGGCTGCAACGTCATCACGGCGGCCACCGGTCGTGAAGCCATCGACCTCGTCCAACAACGCCACCCCGATCTGATCCTGCTCGATCTGATGCTCCCCGACATCGACGGCTTCGGCGTCTGCGAAATCCTGCGCCGTCGCCCCGATACCGCCGCCATTCCTGTCGTCATCCTCACCGCATGGGCCACGACCGACGCACGCAGCCTCGGTCTCGATCTCGGCGCGCTCGATTACCTCACCAAACCCTTCAGCCCGAAAGAACTCGTCGAGCGCGTGCAACGCCTGCTCAGTTTGCGCCGCTCCGTGCCTGCTTGATGGTTTCGCTGGCTTCGCCTGTTCACCCGACTACGTTCGCGCGGATGCCCAAAGCCGCCCTTCGCGCCGCCATCCTCGCCCAGCTCCACCGAGAACTCGAATTGCAGATCCGCGCCGCGCACGATTCCCGCGACGAAGCCACCAGCGCGGAAAACAAGGCCGAGGGCCAATACGACATGCGCAGCCAGGAAGCCGCCTACCTCGCCGAAGGCCAGGCCCGCCTCGCCGCCGAACTCGCCGAAAGCATCACGATTTACCAATCGCTCGACTTGCCCGACTTCACCTCCGCTTCCGCCGTGGCCGTCGGCGCACTGGTGACTCTGGAGGCAAAAGGCCGTCGCAGTCTTTATTTTTTTGGCCCGCGCAATGGCGGACTGGAAGCCACCATCGGCGAACTCCCCTTCACCATCGTCACGCCGACTTCTCCTCTCGGACGCCAACTCATCGGCCAACGTCTCGGCGCCACCGTGCAATTGCCCGGCCGCCGCGGCCCCGAGCCCCATCAGATCGTCGAACTCGTTTGAACCGGCGTCCAAACCGGTTGTCCGCGCGTAGTATCATCAATCCCACCATGCGCACCTGGCTCCTTCTTTTTCCACTCCTGCTCGCCGGCTGTTCCTCTACTATGAAGACCACCACCCCGCCGCTACGCACCGTTCCCCATGTTGACATGGATCGCTACGTCGGCCGCTGGAACGTCATCGCCAACATCCCCTACTTCCTCGAAAACGGAAAAGTCGCCAGCTACGACACCTACGCCCGCCGCCCCGACGGCAAACTCGTCAACAACTTCACCTTCCGCAAAGGCTCCCTCGACGCCCCCGAGCAGACATGGCACGGCACCGCCTGGGTCGTGAACACCGAGACCAACGCCGAATGGAAAGTCCGCTTCATCTGGCCCTTCACCTCCACCTACCTCGTCCTCGAACTCGACCCCGATTACCGCTGGGCCGTGGTCGGCACGCCTGGCCGCGGCCTGCTCTGGATTCTCGCCCGCGACCACCGCTTGCCCGACGCCACCTACGAGCTGATTCTCGCCCGAATCAAAGCCCAAGGATACGATCCCGCCAAGCTCGCCAAAGTCCCCCAGCCGGAAAATTGATTAACACGACGGCCCTCCATCCCCGACGTGTTCAAATCGCGTCGTCGTAAAGCCGCTCGTAGCCCCGCGCCGCCGTCAGCCAGCTAAAATCGCGCTTCATGCCATTGAGCTGGGCCGCCTTGAAACGCTTGGGCTCGGCGTAGAGTTTCAGCATCCGCACCAAACCCTCGGCCAAGCCCTCGACCGTCGGGGCGAACGTGATGCCCGCGCCCGCTCCCGGGTTTAAATCCGCATCCACCACCGTGTCCGCCAGTCCGCCCACGCGGCTCACCAGCGGCACCGTCGCGTAAGCCTGCGAATACATCTGGTTAAGCCCGCACGGCTCGAACCGCGACGGCATCAGGAAAAAATCACTGCCCGCCTCGACGAGATGGCTCATCGCCTCGTCATGCCGCGAGCAAAGCGACACGCGATCCGGCGCGACCGCCGCCAGCGTGCGCAACGCCTCCTCCAATCGTTTTTCACCCGTGCCCAGCACGACGAGCCGCACATTTTCCGTCCGAAAAAACGCCTCGTTCGCCAGCACGAGATCGACTCCCTTTTGCTCCGTCAACCGGCACACCATGCCGATGACCGGCCCGGCAAAATTAGGGTCAAATCCGTTCCGCTTCAAAAGATCCGCCCTGCACACCGCCTTCCCCTCGAGCGACGCCGACGAATAAGTCGCCGGGATCAGCGCATCCGTCTCCGGATTCCATGTGTTCGTGTCGATGCCGTTGAGCAGCCCCACGATGTCATCCACCCGCGTGCCGATCACGCCATCGAGCCCGCAGCCGAATTCCGGCGTCTGGATTTCCCGCGCATAACGCGGGCTCACCGTCGTCACCCGGTCCGAAAAAAGAATGCCCGCCTTCATCATGCTCATCTGACCGTAGAACTCCACGCCATCGATGCCCATGAGCTCGTCCGGCAGATTCGTGCGGTAAAAAGACCGCATCGGAAACACCCCTTGAAACGCGATGTTGTGGATCGTGAAAACCGTCTTCATCGCCAGCGTCACCGCGTGGCGTTGCTCCGCGTGCCGCACCAGCAGCGGCAACAGTCCGCACTGCCAGTCGTGCCCGTGGATCACATCCGCGCGAAACTCCAGAAACCGCAGCGTCTCCACCACCCCCTTGCAGAAAAAAATGAAGCGGTGGTGGTTGTCCTCATAGTCCCGCTCCGACGTGCCGTAGGGAAACCGCCGGTCGAAAAACTCCTCCCGGCACACCAGGTAAACCGTGAGATTCAGCTTGGGCGAAAACGCCTTCACTTCGCCCGTCATGAACGTGTCCCCCATCTCGATACGCAGCTTGAGCGTCCGCTTCGCCGCCGCCGTGAGCGGATGATCCACCACCGAGCGATAGCCCGGCACGAACACCGCCACCTCGTGCCCCAGATCGGCCAGCGTCGAAGCCAGCGAGCCCACCGCGTCCGCCAGTCCCCCCGTTTTCACATAGGGAAACAATTCGCTGGCGACGTGCACGATTTTCATCGCCCCACCTTAATGGGCGGCCTTCCCTTATTTCCACTGCAAAAACCCGGCCTTTCCGGTGTTTTGACGTCCCCGCAAACGGCATGAAATTTCGCGAACGTATTCTGGAACTCCTTCGCCAGCCGGGCTACCGGCCCGGCACCGTCCTCGACCTTTCCCGCGTCCTCGGCCTCAACAAAAAACAACGCCCCCAGCTCGCCCACGACATCAAGGGCATGCTCGCCAAAGGCGAACTCGCCCTTGTCAAAGGCGACCGCCTCGCCCTCCCCGGCGGCACCAACGCCTCGCGGGCAACCTTCTCGGCCACTCGTCCGCCGCGCGAGCGCACCACCTCCGACCGCGACACCGAAACCCTCACCGGCCGCATCATGTTTCGCCAAGGCGGCTCCGCCTTCGTCATCCCCGCGAAAACCGCCGACGATCCCGACCCCGAAGCCATCCAGATTTTCCCCGAGGACACCGGCGTCTCCCTGCACGGCGACACCGTCGAGATCGCCGTCAACCCCGGCATCCGCCAGCGCCGCGACGGCAAAGGCACCGAGCGCACCGGCCGCGTTCTCCGCGTCGTCGAGAGCGCCCGCACCACCATCGTCGGCAACCTCCAAAAAATCCGCAGCACCTACTACGTCCGCCCCGACGACCCGCGCATCATCCACGACATCCACGTGGAAGACCCCGCCACCGGAAAACTCAAACCCACGCCCGCTACCGGCGACAAAGTCATCGTAAAACTCGCCCCGTGGACGCAGCGCAACAAGATGCTCGAAGGCGAGATCATCGAGCGCCTCGGCAAAACCTTCGAGCCACGCGCCGAACTCGCCGGTATCTACCACAAGTTCAACCTCGACCCGACCTTCCCCGTGGAAGTTGAACGCGAGGTCGCCGCCCTGCCCGACGTCGTCCGCCCGCAGGACATCGTCGGCCGCCTCGATTACCGGGAGATTCCCACCTTCACGATCGACCCCGACGACGCCAAAGACTTCGACGACGCCCTCTCCATCGAGAGCCTTCCCAACGGCGACACCCGCATCGGCGTCCACATCGCCGACGTCTCCGCCTACGTCAAAACCGGCACCGCCCTCGACAAGGAAGCCCAGCGCCGCGGCAACTCCACCTACCTCGTCGGCACGGTCATCCCGATGCTCCCCGAGAAACTCTCCAACGGCCTCTGTTCCCTCGTCGAAGCCCAGGATCGTGTGACGAAAGCCACCCTCCTCACCTTCGATCCCAAAGGCCGCCTCAAGCCCGAAGCCACTACCTACGCCAACACCGTCATCCGCAGCCGCAAGCGCCTCACCTACAAGCAGGCCTACGCGCTCCTCTTCGAGAAGAGCCTCGAAAAAATCCGCGCCTTCCCGCTCCCGCCAAAACACCAGACCGGCTCCACCGGACGCGCCCTCAATTCTCTCACCGACGAAGAGCTCAACGATCTCCAGGCCGGCGTGCGCCTCCTCTGGAAACTCGCCAGCAAGCTCCGCCGCGACCGCATGACCAACGGCAGCCTCGACCTCGACATGCCCGAGACGAAGGTCTTCGTGGACGCCGAGGGCTACGCCGACCGCCTCGAAAAAATCGAGCACGACGAAAGTCATCAGCTCATCGAAGAGTTCATGCTCGCCGCCAACGAAGCCGTTGCCCGCCTCTCCCGCACCAAAAGCCTCCCGTCGCTCTACCGCGTCCACGACGAACCCGACCCAGAAAAACTCGCCGAACTCCGCGAATTCCTCGGCACGTTCCAAGTCCACACCGGCGACCTCACCAAGCGCGAAGAAATCGTCCAGCTCCTCCGCACCCTCGAAAAACACCCGCAAGGCTACACGCTCCGCACGCAGCTCCTCCGCAGCCTGAAAAAAGCCTGCTACCGAGGCACGCCCGACGGCCACTTCGGCCTCGCGAAAAACGACTACACCCACTTCACGTCACCCATCCGGCGCTACTCCGACCTCGTCGTCCACCGCGTGCTCGACCAATACCTCATCAAGTTCGAAGGCTACGCCGCCCCCGCCGGCTACAAGTTCGACTACACCGCCGCCAAGATGGTCACGCTCGGCGAACACCTCAGCCTCACCGAGATCAACTCCACCGAAGCCGAGCGCGAGAGCGTCAAAATAAAACTCCTCGAATTCTTCGAGCGCGAGCTCGCCAAGGAAATCAAAACCCCGTTCGCCGCCGTCATCACCGACGTCCGCGCCCACGGCCTCTTCATCGAGCTCACCGAGTCGATGACCTTCGGTTTTCTGCCGACCAACTCGCTGCCCGACGACAACTACAACCCCAACTCCGCCGGCACCGCCCTCATCGGCCGCCGCACCAAGAAGACCTTCGAGCTCGGCGGAAAAATCGACGTCATCGTGGACAAGGTTGACCGCTTCAAACGCATGATCGACTTCCGCCTCGCCCCCGCAAAATCACCCGCGCCAGTTTCAAAATCCTGATTTCTGATTCTTTTGTGGCCATGTCCCACTACGCCTTCGCCCAGACCTTCCGCACGTTCTACGACAAAGCCGTTGCCCTCTACGCCAAAGGCGCGCGCGGCGCCGAGACCTACTTTGATCCCGACGAAAACACCTGGCTCGCCGCCAACGGCCTCACCGCCCAATACCTCTATGATTACGCCGAGGATCAAACCAACTACGGCGAACCCGGCTACGATCTCGCCCTCGGCATCGAGCTGATCCGCCGTGATTATTTCCTCAACGTCCAGCAGGCCAAACCCACTGGCAAAATCTCCGACCCCGCAACTTGGCCCGGCAAGGACGTAGCCATCAAAAACATCACCTGGCTCCCGCGCATTCTCCCGAAAGCTCGCGCCAAACTCCAAGGCGAGCTGCCCGCATCGATGATGTATGGCTGCGGCGGCGACCGGAAATTTTTCAAGGCCCACGACATCAATCCCGTCGAATTCCTGAGCCTGATCTGGCGCAACCTCGACAACGACCAGCCCATCATCGACTGGGTAGTGAAACGCAGCGCTACAAAAGCCTGAGTTTTGGAGCACAAAAAAGCCCGCCGAAATCGGCGGGCTTTAAGAAACTTCAGTCTCCCCAAGCTTACTTGGTGGCGGAGCTGCGGCGGAACTTCGTGGTGAACTTCTCGACGCGGCCGGCGGTGTCCACGATGCGCTTCTCGCCGGTGTAGGCGGGGTGCGAATCGGAGGTCACGTCACGGAGGACGATGAAGAACTCTTCGCCATCGATGACTTCCTTGCGGGCGGATTTCATCGTGGACTTGGTGAGGAAGCGCTTGCCGCTCGAAACATCGAGGAAGCAAACATTGTTGAGAGAGGGATGGCCTTCGGTTTTCACGGCTTGGAAATGGAGTTAATTAACCCTGACGCGCCTTGTAGCGGGGTTCGACCTTGTTGATCACGTAGATACGGCCCTTGCGGCGAACCACTTGGCAGGCAGGGTGACGCTTCTTCGCGGATTTGATGGAGGAGACGACTTTCATAAAAGGGACGAAAACACCGTTTGCCGCATCCCCTGTCAACGGAAATGTTGGCAAATGAATCAGCCTCGCCCGCGCCCGGTCCCGTGCTCAGTTCAGGCTCGGGTCTTCGGGTTCGTTCGCGAGGAGTTTCCACTCGTCATCAATCTGCCCGAGGAGGTCGCGCCAGAGGCGTTCGTCCGGCGCGTCGTCCAGTA
>JAHFTG010000252.1 GCA_023269455.1 Opitutaceae bacterium
GACCCCCGAGACCCAAGCCTGATCGCCGGTCTCCCGTTCGACCCAACTTAATCTCAACCCCTTTTTAACATGGCTGGTGCTGGCAGTGGCGGTGATGGCGAGCCGGAATTCCAAATCGCCCCGATGATCGACGTGCTCCTGGTGCTGCTCATTTTCTTCATGAGCATCGCCATGACTGCGGTCACGCGCTACGACCCGACCATCGAGCTGCCCGCCGCGCCCGATGCCAACAAAAAGGAAAACTCCGAAGGCGAACTCGTCTTCAACATCGCGTGGAAGGCCGCCGAAAACCGCGCCATCACCACCTACGACGACGCCCCGGTAAACCTCGACGCCGTCGTCCCCGACCTCGCCTCCCAGAAAAAGGCCAATCCCCGCGTCCGCGTGCTCATCCGCAGCGACGCCCTCACCCCCGTGCGCTACGTCTCCGCCGTCGTGGACGCCGCCGCCAAGGCCGGCATCTCCGACGTGACCTTCGCCACCCTCAATCGCTGACCCGCCGACCATGCGCACCCCCGTTAAAAGTCAGAATGCCGACGTCGGCTTCCAGATCGCGCCGATGATCGACGTGGTCTTCGTCATCCTGATTTTTTTCATGGCCCTGGCCGCGCAGATCAAGGTCGAGCAGATCCTCCAGACGAAGCTCCCCGGCGTCGCCGTCGCGGGGAAATCCACCGAGTTCGTCGATGAGCAGATCCTCCAAATCAGCGAGGAAGGCGAAGTCACTCTCAACGACGAATCCTACGATTCCCCGCAGAGCCGCCGCCTCCCCCAGCTCACCGCCACGCTCATGCGCCTGAAAACCTCCAGCGACGCCGCCAAGAGCAAGGTCGTCGTGACCCTCATCAGCCACCCCGACTCGCCCTACTACCGCACCATCGACGTGCTCGACGCCCTCACCGTCGCGGAGATCACCAACGTTACCTTCACCTCCGACACCGACCTCTAAGGATCATGGCCGCCGCCCCCCGACCCAGCCTCTACAAGCGCCTCACCGGCAGTGTCCCCATCCTGGTCACCGTGCTGCTGCATGCACTGGTCGTCGGCATCGCCGGCTACTTCGTCACCGAGACGATCATCGGAAAAAAGAAAACCTTCGAGGAAGCTCCGCCCGCCGACACCTCCTTCAAAAAAGAAGTCGAACACCGCCTCCAGGTCGCCCGCAAAGGCGGCGGATCAACGTCCTCGCCCGTTTCCGCCCAGCGCATTGTTTCCACGGCGACCGACACCCTGCAACTCCCCGATATGCCCGAGCTGCCGCAAGTAGGCGCAAGTTCGCTCAGCAGCGCGGGCTTCGGCGCAGGCATGGGCGCGGTCGGCTCCGGTTCGGGTTACAACACCGGTCTCGGCAGCGGTAGCGGCGGCATCGGCTTCATGTCGATGAGCTTTCTGGGCATGACCAGCCAGCGCGCCTCCAAGATCGTCTTCGTGGTCGATGTCGGCTCGAGCCTGCTCGACATCCGCAAAGGCGGCTTCGAAGCCTTCCGCATCATCCGCGAGGAGATGATGAAGCTCGTCAGCCGCCTGTCGCCCGGCGTGCAGTTTGGCGTCGTGGTATTCGAAAGCGGTGCTTGGGAAAACGGCGGCAACCTCGCCTCGCTGGATACCGGCCTGCTGCCCGCGACCGTCGCAAACAAAGAGTATTTTTTCGATTGGATGCGCCCCATCAATGCCAACTCCAATAAAATCGGCCTGAGTTCATTGACCAACCGCTCACACTGGGTTGCCAGGGATCTGCCTAGCGCCGGCCTCGATCCGGCCCTGCTCGTGCCCCAGTGGACCCGCGCCCTGCGATGCGCCCTCGAGATGGAGCCGGACACGGTTTATCTCATCACCGGCAGCGCAGGCGCCGTGCGCCGCAAGCTGAGCGAAAGCGAGCTCGCGCAACGCAAGCGCGAGAACGACGAGATGCTCGCCCAGATGAAACAGGAAGGCCTCGATCCGGACGCGATCGCCGCCGCGCGCAACGCCTTTCTCCGTAAAGCCAGCGCCCAGCTAGACGCGATCAACGCCAGGTTAAAGGCCGCCGGAAAGCCCCCCTTTATCATCCAGTCAACGCAGCGCATCTTCCAAGCCGACTTCCAAGCCGCCCTCAAACGCATCGGGGAAAGCATCCCACTCGATGCCAAGGGCTGGTCCGACAAACAAGGAAAGCCCATCTGGTGGACCGGCTACGGCGATTCCACCGGCGAGCCGTATGCGTCCGTGCTCATGCACATCGCCCAGTTGCAGCGCGCACTTCTGAAGGACCGCGCCGCTCTGAACATCTTCCTGTTTGTCGGCCCCGACGAGCAGCCCAAGACGGCCATGGAAAATCTCGGCAAGACCAGCAGCCGCAACGGCGGCAAATTTGAGCTGCTCACCACCAAACGCCTCCAAGAACTCTCCAAGCAAGACGACGCCCAGAAGTAAGTTAGAACGGATTTTATTTTGTTTTACTGCAAGGGAGAGCGGTCCAATCAATCCAAGCTCACGCCTTCGACGATCAGGCGGAGGCTGTCGAGGCGGAGTCGGGCGTTTTCGATGGCGGTGCGGACTTGGAGGACTTGTTTTTTTGCGAGGTCGATTTCCTCGGGCCGGACGTTGTCGTTTAACTTCCCGAGATCGACGAGGCGCTGGAGATCCGCCGTGAGCACGGCGGCGGCGCTTTCGCGGGCGGTTTTCTTGAGGGTCAACGTGCGCGTCGCGGCCCGCTCGGTGGCGGCTTCAACCAGATTTTTGAGGAGCGTGCCGTTGAAGCCGGGGCGTTCTAGGAAGCGCGGGAGCGGGGCGTCTTCGACGTCGTCAGTGAGCCGAGAGTAGTTTGTATCTTCGGTGAGATCCTGGCCGTGGATGTCCACGAGGACGCGCACAGGGGTGGGTGAGAGGAACTGGTCCACGTGCCAGCGGGCGTCGGCCACCGTTTCCAAAACGAAGACCGCTTCGAGGAGAAGGTTGGGCTTGTCGGCTTCGAGGACGCAGAACGACGTGCTGCCGGCGGGCGAATCGACGAGCAGGTCGATGCTATCCTGCACGAGCGGGTGATCGGCGGAGATGAAGCGGATGTCTTCGCGGGCGATGGCGCGTTTGCGGTCGTAGGTGGCGAGCATGCCGTCGCGCGGGATCGACGGGAAGCCTTCGACGTAGGCGTGGGACGCGTCGAGGTTCACGTCGCCGTCTTCGTGCTCGTTGACGCGCACGCCGAAGTGATCGAAGAGGTCGGTGAGGATTTTTTTGAGGAGCGGATCGGCGTCGGCGGCGCGCACGCGGTCGATCACGGTCTTGGCGACGTCGCGGTTGAAGGAGTTCAACTCGAGAAGGCGGTCGCGACCTTGCTTCATCTTGAGTTGAAGTTCGTCGCGGAATTTTTCCGTTTCGGCAATGAAGGCGTCGAGGGTCTTGCGGGCGTCTTTTTTGAGGCGGCCTTCACCGTAGGAGGTGGCGAGTTCGAGCAAACGGACGCGGAAGGCGTCGGCGTAGTCGTTGCCGCCGTGGAGCGGAGCTTCGAAGGCGTTCAGCCCGAAATGATACCACTCGGCCACGGCGGAATCGGCTCCGCCCGCGAGAGTGGGGACGTGGATTTTAATGGTCTCGGTTTGTCCGATGCGATCAAGGCGACCGATGCGTTGCTCGACGAGGCTAGGGTTAAGCGGGAGGTCGAAGAGGACGAGGTGGTGGGCGAATTGGAAATTGCGGCCTTCGCTGCCGATTTCGGAGCAGAGGAGAAGCTGCGCACCAGCGGGTTCGGCGAACCAGGCGGCCTGGCGGTCGCGCTGGACGAGCGGGAGACCTTCGTGAAAGAGGCCGATGTTGAGGTTGTGCTGGGCCTTGATGGCGGCTTCGAGGGCGAGGACCTTGCGCTCG
>JAHFTG010000253.1 GCA_023269455.1 Opitutaceae bacterium
CGGCAATTGGTAACGACTTCAGGCATGCCTCAACCTGCCCCAAGGCTCGCGGGTGGCGGGTCGGCCTGCCTGCGGCGTTCGCCCCGCGCCGGGTTTACGCTGCTCGAAATCCTTGTGGTGATCGGACTGATCGCGCTGCTCACGGGAGTGCTGGTCGTGGGGACGTCGCGGTTGTTGCGTGATCGGCCAAAGACGGCGGACGAGATTTTTTGGAAGACGGTGGGCGACGTGCGGAAGGCGGCGCTGCTCGACAATCGTGATATCCGGCTGAGTTTCGATCCGAAGACGAAGGAGTTCGTCGTAGGCACGGGCGATCAGGCACCGCGTTTCCCTTTTGCTCCGCCCAATGCGACAGGGTTCGATTTTTTGGCGCCGAAGACGGCGGGTTCTTCGTCGATTCTCGTCGGCGGACAGCTTGTCGAAACGCAGACACTGCCGTTCGTCACATTCTACGGCGACGGCACGTGCTCGCCGTTTCGGGTGCAGCTCAAGACGGGTAACGCTGCCGTCGTGCTGGA
This sequence comes from Opitutaceae bacterium, assembly GCA_023269455.1. Classification (GTDB taxonomy): domain Bacteria; phylum Verrucomicrobiota; class Verrucomicrobiia; order Opitutales; family Opitutaceae; genus Rariglobus. Next base: position 519 of record JAHFTG010000253.1, read on the forward strand.
CATCGACCCGTGGACATGCGCGCCGGTGCTTGCGGCGCAGCCTTCATCATGAGCACGCGCCGTTCAGGATTCACATTGCTGGAGGTGCTCGTGGCGCTGGCGATTTTTGCGATGGCGGCGGTGGTGCTCGGCAGCGCCTATCTCAACGTCCTCAACGGCTACGAGGTCGCGCGGCGCGCCACCGCATCCGACCCCGAGGTCGCGTTCGCACGCGCGGCTTTGCTGGCGCAGCCCGACGTGGATCTCGCCGCACAGGGCGCGGAGTTCGACGCGGCGGACGGGCGGCATGTGCGGTGGACCGCGAAGATCGAGCCGACCACGGTGGCCGATCTTTTTTTGGTCACGTTTGACTGCGAGTTTTCGGGTGGGGCCCAGGCCACGTCTCAACACACGATTCAAGTGTTCCGCGTGTTGCGCCCGACTTGGTCGCAGGCGACGGACCGGACCACGCTGCGCGCCAACGCGAAGGACCGCATCATTCAAATCCAGCAAAAGGTGAACTCATGAAGAAGGCCTTTACCCTACTCGAAATCCTGGTCGCGCTCGGACTTACCGCGCTGGTGCTGGTGGCGCTCAACACGTTTGTTTTTTCCATGGGCGAGCTTTGGGGGCGCAACGCTGACCTGCGGCTTTTCGACCGGCATGTGCGCGCCGTCTCGCGGTTTCTAGAAACAGAGCTGCGCGTCGCCGCGCTGCCGCCGAACGGCAACGCCAAGACCTCGCCGTTTCCCGTGCAGGACATCCGCACGCAGAGCAACGGCACCGAGACGCTCCTCACCTTCGAGCTTCCGCAGGGTTGCCGGCTCTTCGTCTGGCCGGGGCAGCCGCTGCCGGAAGTCGTGTGCGCGCTCAGCATCCGCCAAGGCACCGGCCTCGTGATGCTCTGGCACTCTCGTCTCGAAAAAGATTTCGACAACCAGCTTCCGCGCGAGACCGTGGTGTCGCCGCTCGTGACGGAACTGAGCTACGATTACTACGACGACGGTTTTAAAAACTGGAAGAACCAGACGGCGCTTCAAAAAGACGGCACCGGCCAATACCTCGTGCCGGGGCGCCTGCATCTGAAGTTCACCTATCGCACGCATACGCAGGAAGTCGTCATTCCGGTGCCGGCGGTCACGGAAGGGCTGCCGGTGCTCTGACATGAAGCGTGTTTCATCATCTTCCGCGCGTCGCGGCTCGGTGCTGCTCATCGTTTTGGTGACGATGGTTTTTGCGACGTTTGCGCTCACGATGTTCATCGAGAAGGCGAACAGCGACCTACTCGTGGACATCCGCGCGGCCGATGCGGCGCGCCTGCGCACGGAAGCCTATTCGGCGCTCGAAACGACCCTCGGGGTGCTGGAGGATTTTCGCATCGTGGGCAACGGTCTCCATAGTCCCGCCGAGGGCTGGAGCGATCCGCTCGGCTTCGCGGGCTACGAGCCGTTGGATGCCGACAACACCGTCGAGGTCGCCCTCGAAGACGAGAGCGCCAAGCTGCCGCTGGCCACCGTGAAGGCGGTGGTGCTCACCGACCTTTTAAAATACTGGCAGGTGCCGCAAAATCAGGCCGACCAGCTTACGGACGCGTTGATGCTGTGGATGAATAAAAACTACGTCGCCACCTCGGCGAGTTCTCCGAGTCCGTCGGACTACGAGGGGACGCCGCAGCCGTTTGATCCGCCGCTGCGGCCGCTGCGCTCGTTCGACGAACTCGCGACCATCGAGGGCGGCGTGCGCCAGGCATTTTTCGACGACGCGGGCCAGCCGACCGATCTCTACCGGCATTTCACGGAGACGTTTTCACTGTATCGTTTCAAGGCTCCCAACATCAACGGCAACAAGCTGGAGCCCCTGCTCGCGCAGGAAATCTACGACGACCAGCAGCAGCAGCGCGTGACCGAGTATCTCACCGGCGCGGGCACCTACGCGAGCCAAGGCCCGGGCTACTTCAAATCGACGAAGGAACTCGGCGCGGTCGCGGGCGGCCAGCCCGCCAAACTCGGCTACGGCACGACCATCGCGGCGCTGCGAATCACCGTAACCGTCCGTCACGGGCAGGCGTCCTTTCAACTGGTCGCCGTGGTCGCTCCCCAAGGCGGTGCGACCGTCGTGCCACCCAGCAACGTGACTTCCACCAACACCACGGCCACCGACAGCACCGGCGCCTCCACGACCAGCACCGCCGACCAAAGCGCGCAGCCTTCGCAGACCCAAGCTTCGACCGCGCCGACGGCCGTGCCGACTCCCGCCGAGCTGAATTATCCATTTACGTTCTTGGAAATCCATGAGAACGATAAACCCGTTTTACCTCCTCCCGCCCCCACCGCACCGTGAGCAACCGCCTCTCCTCGCTTAAACGATTTCTTCCCGCTCCGCCGCCGCGCAAGGTCGTGATTCTGCCCGACGCGTTGTTTTTTGTGCGGGCGGTGCCGATCACCGAGGGTGCGACGGCCGCCGAGGTAAACGGCCAGATCGAACTCGCGCTCGAAGTGATCGCGCCCTTTCCCCTCGCGCAACTTTTCTACGGCCACCACTGGAAGTCGGGCGCGGGCCACGCGTTGGTGTTTGCCGCTTACCGGAAACGCTTCACGGCCGACGATGTCGAGAGCTGGGCTGGAGCCGAAGCCGTTCTCCCGGCCTTCGCGGCTCTGCTCAATAAAGCCGTGCCCGGCGCGGCCTCGACGCTGCTGCTCTCCGCCGCAGACAGCCAGACGGCGGTTCATTACGGCGACGCGAGCGGTGTGCCTACGCAGGTGCGCACGGAGCCGCTTTCTCTCGAAGCCGCGGATATGGAAGCCGAACGCGCCACGGTGCGGGAGGCGTTGATTCGCTCGCTTGGTGGCACGACCCAACTGGTCGAGATCGATGGCGCGCCGCAGATGGATCCGTTGTCGCCGCAGGGAGAATTTGTTTTTCGGGCGGGCGCGGTGGCGTCGTCGTTTACGGCGGACGAGATCGAGTCGCTCGACGTGCGCGACAAGGCCGAGCTCGCCGCGCGCCGCCGGGCGCACGCGCGCGACATCATTCTCTGGCGCACGTTTCTCGGCGCGGCGGCGGCGATCGCGCTGGCGTTGTTCCTGGAGTTTGCGCTCGTGGGCAGCGCAGTGTGGCAGAAGCAGCGGCTCGCGGTGATCGCGCAGCAGACGCCCGTCGTGAACACCATCATGACCTCGCAAAGTCTCGCTACGCGCATCGACGAGCTTTCGTCGAAGCGGCTCATGCCGTTTGAAATGCTCGCGGTGCTTAACTCGAAGCGCCCGCCGTCGATCCAGTTTATGCGCACGGTGACGAGCGGCCTCTACACGCTGGAAGTCGAGGCGCAGACCGCGTCGTCGGCCG
>JAHFTG010000047.1 GCA_023269455.1 Opitutaceae bacterium
TAATGGGGTAGAGGGTTTATAGGAAGAGGATTAGCCGCAGCCCATCGAAAGGCAACCCTTTGCATGTTCTTTCTAAGAACTTCTGATTGATCGGTTCAACTAAATCGCTCCTGACATCGTTCAACGTTCAGTTCGGAACTGCCTCGCCGCCTGTCGGGATGTGACCAAAGGCAGTGTGGCCGAAGAGGACTGACCGTATTTTATCAGTTTTTTCACGTTTGAAGTGATGGGAGGTAGCCGTGAACGGTGGTTGATCCAACCCGTTGACGTTGCTCGGGTATCTCCAGAGATCGTTACCGTGTCGGTTAACACCAATGTAACAGCTTCCATTCGGATTGGTCACAGAGCCGAGCGGGAGCTCCGACCCAGAGTCCACGGAGCGAAGACCGCCCTGATTACAGGGAATGCGGCCAGTGCGTCACTTCCGGCTGACCCGAAGCCGCATAAACAGGGAACGGCCGTTGCCCACCCAGCCCGGGCCGGGCTCAACCGCGAACGCCTTCTCGTTGCCCACGGTGCTGGACGTGGTCTGGAAATAATCCGGGTGCGCATCGGCATCGAACCACGATTTCAGGTCGGCGGAGATCTCTGGCAGGTAGCGAAACTCGTCCCACCGCACCACCGGCACGCGGTAGTCCATCATCGCGATGGAATTCGTCCCCGGCGCGACGATCACGGGCAGGCGGGGCGAATTCGTCGCCGGCACGAGGGGGGAAAGATCGAGCGCATTCTTGAGCATCAGTTTCAGGCCGTCGCCGACCGTATCGGCATTGGGATTGTTGCCGAGCGTGTTGAAATACTGCAATTCCCACGAGTCGCTCAGGCCGTTGCCGTCGCGATCCACGCCAGGGTTGGGCAGCGCGCCGAAGTAGAAATCCACGTCGCCTTGGTAGAGGCCCGTGGCGGTCGTGTCCGCCGAGCTCGGGCCGGTGGTGGTCGCGCCGGGAGGCTGGAACTTATTGCCGATGGCGTTGATCGCGTGGAGCAGCGAGAGGTTGCCGGCGGGAAAGGCCGGGATCACGTTGGTGCGACCGGTGTCGCTCGGCGGCGTTAGGGTCGGCGTGAGCACGCGCAGGAAGAGATTCGGCGTGTCGGTCGTGAGGGTGATCGGCTGCTCGGTCGTCCCCAGTTGCGCCCAGTAAAGCTGGCCGTGGTAGCCGCGAAACTCTGGATAACCCCACAGAGCTCCGGTGATGCTGTTGTTGGCCGCTTTGTAGTTCACGCCGATCTCCTGGCCTTCCTGGCGGTTCTTCCACACGCGATAAGGCCCCTGCCCCAGCCAGCGCATGTCGGTGACGTTGGCCTCGGGATAGTCGAAGGTGACGCCGAGCCACGTCTGCGTGCCGGTGAGCGTGTAGCGGTATTTGAGGTTCACCCAGCCGTTCGGATGGATGCGCCACTGGAAGCCGTTGCTTGCGGAGGTCACGTCGTTCATGGTCACGAGGTAGTCCGCGCCGTCGAACCCGTAGGTGACGCCCGACGTGGTCCAGGTGCCCGAGACGGGGCGAGGCCCGTTGGAGAGCGACACAGGCAGGCCGGAGACGGTCACTCCGTTTAGCCGCCCGGTGGTGAGATCAAACTGCCACGTGCGCGTGCCGTTGGTCACACTGAGGACGCTGCCGTTGACACTGGGCGTAAGGCTGGCGGTGGAGTCGCCGGCCACATGAACGAGGCGGTCATGCACCGGGGCCTGGCCGCGCAACGGCCACATCCAGGTGTAAATCTCGTTCCCGGCGGGATCTCTCGCCGTCACGCGCAGCGCATCGTAGCTGGCCAGGCTTGCCGGGAGACCGAGCGCGAGCGTGCCCGACGTGCCGGGGGCGACCGCAGGCCCGGCGAAAGACGTGCTGCTCGTGCCGACGATGAAACCGGTGTTCTGAACCGTCGTCGAATCGGCGGGATCCGGGAACCAGCCGAGATCCCAGTGGAACGTGCATTGGGTGAGATTGGTGAAGTCGAACCGGTTCTCGACCGCGAGCGAGCCGGTGAAGGTGGCTGGATTGGGCGCGGTGATCTGCACGGGGCTCCAGAGCGCCTTCACGGTGTAATAGCTGGCCTCTTTCTCGCGATACGGTCCAACGATGCCGTCGGGCGCGTTGGATCCCGCCGTGTCGATCGCGCCGCCCTGGTCGTCGCGCACGAGGCCCTCGTCAAGGAGCGCCCAGATGAACATGCCGCCGCCGTTGGGCGCGGTGCGCATCGCGTTCCAGTGATCCGCCAGGCCCGCGCCGCCGCCGCCGTCGAACAGGCCGTGTTGAATCTCCGTGGGCATATACACCGGCTGGCCCGCGCCGAGATAACTGAGGAAGGTGGTGTAATCGGCGTAGTGATGCGTGCGGACGCCGCCGGTGAGTTCCGAGCCCCAGTTGGCCGGGTGCAGCACCTTGCGATTCTGCGGATCCCAGAGCGCGAAGTCGTCGTCCAAGGTGCCGTTGGAACCGCCTTCGTTGCCGTTGTCCCACGCCAGGATGCACGGGTGGTTCACATCCCGGATCACCATCTCGCGCACGAGGCCCTGCCCAACGGTATCGTCGTAAGCTCCCTGCCAGCCGGCCAGTTCGTCGAGCACAAGCAGCCCGAGCCGGTCGCATTCTTCGAGGAAATGTTTCGAGGGCGGGTAATGGCTCATCCGCACGGCGTTCATGTTCATGCTCTTCATCAACTGGATGTCGGCGATGCTCACCGCGCGGCTGGTGGTGCGACCGTCCGTCGGCCAGAACTCGTGCCGGTTAACGCCGCGCATCACGATCTTCTTCCCGTTCAGCGTGAACCCGCTGTTGGCAACAAAACCGATCGTGCGGAAGCCGATGGTCTCCGTGCGCGAACACAGCACCGTCGCTCCGTCGCGGATCTCGACGATGAGCTTGTAGAGGTTCGGAAACTCGGGCGACCACGGGTTCGGAGTAGGCAGCGTGGCGGAAAGAGTGGCGCTGGTCGCGCCGGTAGCCGCGGTTGCGGTGAACTCGGAGCCGAGCGCGACATTGTTCATATCCGTCACCCGCGCGGCCACGGTGCAGGCGCTGCTCACGCCGGACAGGAACGTGTTCACGGTGATCTGCCCGCTGGCCTTCGCATCGACAGCGACGCGCTCGATATTCATGGCGGGCCGGGCCTCAAGATACACCGGGCGATAGATGCCGCCAAAGACCCAGTAGTCCGCCGTCCGCTCGGCATCGTTCACGGACGCGTTCGCGGAGACTTTCTTCACGTTGACTTCGAGGAGATTGCTCGCGCCGTAGTTCAGGTTGCCCGTCACGTCGTAGCTGAATTCGTAAAACGCACCTTGGTGAGTCGACGACGAGACCGCGGCCTGACTCGCGCTGACGCCGCTGCCGATGGCCGAATACAGGTCCGTGGCCGTGCCGGCGGAGTTTTGCAGAGTGAGAACGCCGCCCGTGCCGACAGCCGGCGAAACAGTCGTGCCGCTGGTGGCGTTGTTGAAGTTCCACTGATAGAGCGGAGTCGGCGGCGTGACGCTGGCACTGAGCGCGGACCCGCGCACGCTCTCGAGCTGGGCCTGGGTGAGAGCGCCGTTGAAGATGCGGAAATCGTCGCCCCAGCCGTCGAAGGCGCGACCGCGATCGCTGCCGCGATTGAGAAAATAGGCGAACGCGCTCGTGCCAAACGGCACCGATGCGCCCGCTCCGTAAGTGGCCGTGGTCACCGGGCTCCCCAAGGAACCGGAGCGGTTGCCGACATAAATTTTCACCTGGTTCGAGCCCAGGGTGGAATCGTAGGTCACCGCCACGAACGTCCAGTCGCTTCCGCTCAGCACGTTGGGCGTGGCGATCACGCCGTTGCCGGAATCGTTATTCACCTTGAACTGGAGCGTGCGGGTGTTGCCCCCGGAGTTGTAGGCGGACAAGTAAACGCCACTGCCGTTTGCATCGTAGTTCGCCGCCGAGCCGATGTCCATGAGGCGCGGGAAACGCCCGTCGGGCATCGTGCTGAAGTCCGCCTCGGGCTTCACCCAGCAGGCCACCGTGAAACTCGTGAGCGTGCCGAGGTTGAGATTGCCGCTGGCGCTGGCAACCACTCCTCCGCCCTGCCCCATCGAGGTGGCCGCGGTGTTGTTGAAGGCGCGCTCGTTGGCCAACGCGGCCGGAACCGCCGATCCCCCGCCACCGGGGGCCACGCCGTTGATGAGCGGGGTGGTGTCGGTCATCGAACCCTCGAAAACGAGGAAGATGCGCTTGCCGGCCCAATTGGCGGGCACGGTGAACGTTTTCTTATAGTCCCCAAACTCGGTGGTGTTGATGTTGCCGTATTCGTAAGAGCCGAAGCCCTTGGTCTCCCAGCAGGACGGCACGGGAATCGTCGTCCAAACTCCGGCATTCCTCCCGCCGGACACACGAAAGTCCCACGGCACGGTGTTGTCCTTGTCAGTGCCGGAGAGGTATTGGACGTCATTGGTCGTCGCACCGGCGATCCCTGGGGCAACCAGCCGGACCGTCTCGTTATCCGCGATCCCGGTCACCTGGTAAGTGCCGCCGCCGGTGAAGGTGGCGGTCACGACGCCGTTGCGCACCACGCTGACCGTCTGGCCGCTCATGTCGGCAGTGTCCACGGTGAGTTTGCCAGTGACCGCGTAGGTGCTCAGAAGATGGAAGGTGAAGGTCTTCACCCCGGCCGAGAGGGCATAAATGAGGGAGCCCGCCCCGTTCTGACCGTCGCCGACGAAGAAGCTGAACTTTTTGGTGCGAACGAAGCCGGCGACAAACAGGTTATCGCTGGTATTCAGCACGGGGGCCGGGATCGAGCCATTGAGCACGCGACTGAGATACCAGGAGAGGCCCGACCACTGTTGGTCCGTCGTCAAGGTGGTGTGCGGCCAGTATTGCTGCTCGTTGCTGTCATTGGACCCGTTGCCGTTGAAGTCCTGATAAGTCCCGGCAGTTCCCGTATGAATGGTGATTTTGCTGAACTCCCCGGTGAAACTCGCGGCGGCGATCGCATTGTTCCGATAACTCGTGTCATTGATCGGCGGGCAAGTGGGTTCGTCGCTGTTTACGAAGAAATGAATCTCGCTATAGGGATTGTTCCGGGAGGCGAGATTCGATGCCCGCGCCATGTAGCGCGAGGTGATGAGCGCAGTGGGGGTATTCGGATTGCCAATATCGGTATCCAGTTGGGTTTTGTGGTTGCTGGCGGCTCCGTTGTTATACCAGCCATTGGTCAAATCGTAGCCGTAGTCCGACATTCCATAGAAAGCCCCCCCGGTGCGGAAGTAGTCGGGGAATTTCGTCAGCGCCGCCATGGTGTTCCCACCTCCGCCGGAGTAGCCGGTGATGTTGATATTATTCGGGTTGATGAAGCTGCCATACTGGGCCTTCGCTGCCTCCACGGCGTCAAAGATATCGTAAATCTCAAGCCCCCCGGAGTCGCGAACCCCGCCGGAACCCATACGCCCGCGCATCGCGACCGTGATGACGAAGAACCCCTGATCTCGAAGCTGCTGGGCATTGGGCCTCACCATATCGAAGAGACCTGGATCATCGGAATACTGATGCGTCGTCACCATCACCGGCGCGTTGGAGACGGCGTTATTATAATTCACCTCCATCTTCAGATTGAGTGCGGCTCCTTGCGCATCCGTGCTGATGGTGGACTGATACGTTTTGATCTCAGTAACGCTCGCCGCAGTGGCGATTCCCGTCGTCACGATGAACGCTACGACGATGAAAATGGAGTGCAGGCGGAACAAGCGTCGGCTTGGTCCGAAACCAAAGGAGCGAGGCAACATAGGGGTCTACCAAAACACCCGATCAGGAGACCACGCACGAGCGACGCGAATCTGATACCGTTCAGGTTGGGGACCAGATACAGGTTAATTGCGTAGGCTCCGCCGAAGCCTGTTTATCGCCCCCCCGCGTGGTCGGCCGCGCGCGGGGGACGCGGCACACCCGCTTCGACGTCCTCCACATAGAGTTGCACCACCTCGGCTCCGGCGCGTTCGCCGATGTTGGACGGTGTCCGGTCTTTTTGACGAGTGGGCCGATGGGAAATGTCGGCTCACCGCGAATGTGGAATGTAAAGCCGGCCGCGAAATCCGGCCGGGCATGGCGCTAACCACCGGGGATGAGTTTAGTTGCGATGATGGAGGCGCAGCGGCAGCGGCGCTCGACCGACGGTAACGGAGCTAGGGACCAAGACGCAGGTGGGGGTCGAGGCGGAGACAGGTGCGCAGACGGAGGCGCAGGCGGGCGGCGCAGGAATTGCCGAAGCGCGAATTCCTTCAATCTCGGAAAGGGTAAGCAGGCCCTTGTAGATGCGAATGTCGTCCATTTGACCGTCGAAACCATTCGCGGTCCCATCTGTATTGGTCTCTCGATTGGCAAGGAACAGTGTGTCGGTGGCACCGACGACGGGAGCCCCCGAAGGAACCCAATAGGTGCCGTCATGCACACCTAGTCCCGTCACGACAACGGGAGCGGCGCCCGTTCCACCGGTGATAACCGACGCATTGCCCGTGGTTCCGTAGATCCCCTTCATGATGGCATCATTATTACAGGCGCCGCCGACAGTGTTGGTGCCGTTGTATGCAATGGCTAGGAAGACCCAGTCTGAGTCATATCCAGCACCCCAAAGATCGCCGGTATTTACAACATGGCCATTAATGCCGAAAATGATTCCGTTGCCCCAATTGCCATCAAGACCGATGGAGATGCCCGGATGGGAAGGTTCGCCGATGTTGAGCAGATCGACGGCTTTAAAGCCGCTTCGTTTGACCCACATGGTAATCGTGAACTGGGTGAGGCCGGTCAGATCGAGGCTGCTCACCGCAGCCGCGTTGGTGATCCGGCTGGAGCTGGTGCCCTCACGATAATTATCATAGGAATTTTGGGCGTTGAACGCTTTATCCCCCGCACGTCCAGAGACGCCGGGAACGCCAAATGACCCTGCAGCATACCCGGTGCCTCCCGTCACAAGGCCGACATTGAGCACCAGGGTTCCACCGGGTCCGGTGCCGGTATTCGCACCATCAGCGTTGTCGAAGTTCCATTGATAGAGCGGGGCAACGGCCAGCGCGCTGACTGCGGAGCCAAGCATGGCGCAGGCGGCAATGAGGGCGCGGGTGGCGTTAGAAGCGGGTGCTGTGGGGTATTGATTGTCTGGCATAAAGAGGGCTACTGATAAGAAACTTGGCGGGGATCGGGTCGGGAGTGGCTAACTATTTCCCGGCACGCTGTTTGGCGCTAGTGAAGCGTATCACGCTAGGAAACTGACTTTGGTGCGGCGATGACTCCTCGCCTGACATGGTTCAAGGAGAGCCGCCACTATCGCCCAGCCGCGCCGACCTCTCAAAAAGTCACTCGGCGCGCAGGCAATTTCCAACCAAGGGGAACTGCCGTTCGATCAATCTCCCGCGTCGTCAGCCGCGCCGAGCATCGTCACCCGCACGCCGGGCGAGAGTCGCCGTGAGGACGTGCCCGCGTGGAGGACGAACTCTCCGGGCTCGATCTTCCAACCGGCGGTCGCGACGTCCCAGAAGGCGAAGTCTCGCGGGGTCAGTGTGAACTCCGCCACACCGCTCGCGCCGGGCGCGAGGCAGAGCTTCGCGAAGCCCTTCAACTCGCGCGGGGGACGCGGCACGCTCGCTTCGACATCCTCCACGTAGAGTTGCACCACCTCGGCTCCGGCGCGTTCCCCGATGTTGGTCACCGGCACCCGCACGGTCAGCGACTCTCCGATGCGCAAGGATTTCTCAGAGGGCGCCGTCGCCCCGAGTGAAAAGCGCGTATAGCCGAGGCCGTGGCCGAGGGGGAACAGCGGCTCCAGCCCCTTCGCGTCATCCCAGCGGTGTCCGATGAAAACGCCTTCCGCATACTCGACCCGCACCGGGCCGTAGTTGTCCAACGCGTGGGCCGGCGAATCGGCCAGGCTCCGGGGAAACGTGAAGGGCAATCGGCCGGACGGGTTGACGTCGCCGAAAAGCACGCGGGCCAGCGCGCTCCCGCCGTCCATGCCGCAGAACCAATACTGCACCAGCGTCGCGGCGCGATCCACCCACGGCATCTCGACCGGCGATCCGCTTTGGTTGACGATCACGGCGTCAGGGCGGACGGCCAGAACCGCCATGATGGCTTCGTTCTCGCCCTCGGGAAGACTCAGATTGGGACGGTCGGCCCCCTCCCCTTCCTGCGCCCGGCCATGGCCGAGGCGGTTGCCAGTAAAAAACACCACTGCATCCGCCGCGCGCACGCGTTCCGCCAGCGTTCCGAGAGCGATCGGCTCGCGCGACGGCAAACGCCAGCCAAACTCGAAGCGCGTTTCGGCGGAGTTCGGCGTGTATTCGATAACGACTACATGGCTCCGGCCCTTTTCGAGGCGAACGGAGCCCTCGCTCCGTCGCGTCGTTCCGTCTGCGTCCGCTTCGAGGACGACGGCCCCGTCAACCTGCACGCGCACACGACCATCGTGGGTCGCGGAGAGCCGGTAATCGCCCGTCTCCGGCGCGACGATCTCGGTCGTCCAGCGCGCGGCTCCGCGCGCCTCCAAGCCGGGACGGCGCTCGAATCCGCAGGAACTCGGCGCGGCCTTGAAATCGGACGACGCAAAATACTCCGCCCGCCAGCCGCGCACCGCCGCGCCCTGGGCGAGATCACTGGTGTCGATGGTCTGGATGACGAGCTCGGGCACCGGCTCGTAGGACTCGGCAAAGGGGCCGGGGATGTGCTCGATCACGACGTGTTCGCCGAGCAGCTTTTGCAGACCTTCCAGCGGCGTGGTCTCGTAGGGCGGCTTGCCCTCGGCGCTCCACCCGCCGCCGGTATGGCGGGCGGTGGCGTTGGGACCGATCACGAGGAGGCGGCGGATGCGGGAGCGATCCAAGGGAAGAATCGCATCGTCGTTTTTCAGCAGCACGATGGCCTGCTCGGCGACTTCCCGGGCGAAGGCGTAGTGCTCGGCGGTGCCGCGCACGCCGGGGGCGCGAGGGAAATCGCCCAGCTTGCCGATCTTGGCCATGACGTAGAGCACGCGCCGGGCATGGTCGTCCACCACGGATTCGGGCACGCGGCCGTCGCGAACGGCGTCGATCAGGGGTTGTTTGAAAAACCGGATCGCATCGCCGGCGTTCATCTCAACATCGAGTCCGCCAAGCGCACCAGCGACCGTGTCGTGCAACCCGCTCCAATCGCTGACCACGAGGCCGGGGAAACCCCACTCGCGCTTCAAGACCTGGTTGTTGAGGTAGTCGCTGTGGCTGCAAAATTCGCCACGGAAACGGTTGTAACCGTTCATCAAGGTGAGCGCACCGCCGTCCTTCACGGCGGCCTCGAAGGGCGCGAGGTAGAGTTCGCGCAAGGTGCGTTCGTCCATGATGACGTCCACCGTGCTGCGCTCCCATTCCTGCTCGTTGCCGGCGTAGTGCTTGACGCAGGCGGCGACGTTCTGGGACTGCACGCCGCGCACGTAGGCGGTGGCCAGGCGCCCGGCCAGCACGGGGTCTTCGCCTAGATACTCGTAGTTGCGACCGTTGAGGGGGGTGCGCATGAGGTTCACGCCGGGCCCGAGCAGCACGTCCTTGCCGCGGTCGCGGGCTTCGCGACCAAGAAGTTCGCCGAAGCGACGGGCCAGATCGACGTCCCAGGTCGCGGCGAGGGCCGAGAGTGTGGGCAACACCGTGGCGACGTCATCGGTGCGGTTGGCGGAGTTGAACGTGTGGCGGTCGAGCTCGGGCCGCACAGTGTGGGGGCCGTCGCTGAACCAGAACTCGTCGTTCAGGCCGATCTTGGGCTGCGCGGCGATGCTCATGGTGCTGTTACCCGCGAGCAGGGCGACTTTCTCCTCCAAGGTCAGCTTGGCCAGCGCGAGGTCCGCGCGACGGACCGCGACCGAATCAAGAGGCGCGACGGTCGCGACCGAAAGGCCCGCAGTGGGGCGCGTGGAATCGGAGAATGAAACAGAGGCGAAGGCGGAAGTAGACATGGAGAGAAGAAGAAAAAATAAACCTGATTATAGAGCCGACGTATCCTCATGAGCCATCCGGACCGCCCGTCCAAGTGAGCGTGCCGCTCTCGGGCAGGGGCAAAACCACGACGGTTTGTCCGTTGCGGAGGCGAAGCGACCGGCCGGGCGCACCGCGCAGCGTCGCGGAGACGAGGCGACCCTCGCGCCACTCGATGTCCACGGTGAAACCACCGCGCACCCGCAGGCCGCGCACGTGGCCGGCCGGCCAGGCCTTCGGGAGCGCGGGCAAGAACTCGATTTCGCCGGCCCGCGACTGAACGAGCATCTCGGCGATGCCCGCCGCGCCGCCGAAATTTCCGTCGATCTGAAAGGGTGGATGCGCGTCGAACATGTTCGGATACGTGAGTTCCGAGCTGATGAGGAGTTTAAGAATCTCGAACGCGTGGTCACCGTCGCCGAGGTGCGTCCACAAACAAATGCGCCAGGCGGTCGCCCAACCGGTGGCTTTGTCGCCGCGGAGTTCCAGCGATTTTTTCACCGCCTGCGCCAGCTCGGGCGTCTCGCGCAACGAGATGTCGCGACCCGGAAACAATCCGTAGAGATGGGAAACGTGCCGGTGATGGCGATCCCCAGTCTGAAGATCCCAGTCCTCGAGCCACTCCTGAAGTTGCCCGGCGCCGCCGATCTGGTTCGGCGCGAGCCGCGCGCGGGCGGTGTCGAGCTCCTTCCGGAAATCCGCGTCCACGCCGAGAAGCGTCGCCGCCTTGATCGTGTTGGCGAAGAGGTCGCGCAGGATCTGGTTGTCCATCGTCGGCCCGGCGCACAGCGGCCCGCCCGGGTGCCAGTTTTCCGGCGACATCGAGGGATTGGTGACGAGCCATTTGTGGGTCGGCTCCTCCTGCAGCGTGTCGATGAAGAACTCGGCCGCGCCCTTCATGATCGGGTAGATGCGCTTCAACACCTGCGGGTCGCCGCTGAATTCGTAGCGATCCCAAAGGTGCAGGCAGAGCCACGCGCCGCCGGTCGGCCACATGCCCGAGTCCGCGCTGTCGATCGGCGCGGTCGCCCGCCAGATGTCGGTGTTGTGATGCGCCACCCAGCCGCGCGCGCCATACATCTCCCGCGCGGTGCGCGCACCGGTCACGGAGAGATCGCCGACCATCGCGATGAGCGGTTCGACGCACTCCGCGAGGTTGCCGGACTCGGCCGGCCAGTAGTTCATCTCGGTGTTGATGTTGATCGTGTATTTGCTCTGCCAGGGCGGGAAGAGGCTGTCGTTCCAGATGCCCTGAAGGTTGGCGGGTTGGCCGCCGGGGCGGGACGAGCTGATGAGCAGATAACGTCCGAACTGGTAGTAGAGCGCCGCGAGCTGCGGATCCCCGCCTTCGGCAAAATGCCGGATGCGCTCGTCGGTCGGCTGCTTCATCGCGTCGGTCCGGCCAAGGTCCAGCGTCACGCGGCGGAACAAGGCCTGGTAGTCCCGGAGATGTTCGGCGCGCAGGTCATCCAAGGATTTCTTCGAAGCCGCGGCCAGGATGCCTTTCGTGATCGCCTCGGGATCGCCGCCGGCGTCTTGGAAATTTCTATAGCTGGTGGCAGCGGTGACGAGAAGCGTGACCGAGTCGGCTTTTACCACCGTGATGCCATC
>JAHFTG010000048.1 GCA_023269455.1 Opitutaceae bacterium
TTGAGCTCGACGCTGCCTTCGGGGAGAGTGGCGGCGAGGGCGTGCGGGAGGACACCCAGGCCCTCGCGAAAAGAAATGATGGGCGGCGGTCCGGAGGGTTCGCCCCGGGCGCGTTTGGCGCGGGCGGCGCTGATCTGCGCGCGGAGGAGCGAGCCGTGGGTTTGCTCGGCCTGCCAGAGAGAGGGAAAGGCGTGGCGCGAGGAAAGATGGCTGGCGTCGCCCGCGTAAATGCCGGCGACGAAGGGATTGAGCGCGTAATCGACGAGTTCCGTGCCGAAGTGTTCGCGCACGAGGGTGGCGATGCTCACGTCGCCGTGGCGCACGCGCGGACCGCGCAGCAGCTCGGTGAGCAGGCGGACTTTGGTGCAAAGCGAAAACAACGGCGTGCGCAGAAACGCGGGCGGTGAGAGCGGAAGCGGGACAGGGCGGCCGTCGCGGACGATGTAGCGATTCTTGGCGGCGGGCTGGGCGGCGACGCGTTGGGAGTCGAGGCCGAGGTCGCGGATGAGTTGGGCGACGGCGGGGGTTTCCTGGAGGGAATTGGGGCCGGCTTCGACGAGCCAGCCGCCGGGGTGAAGTTCCGAGGCGACGGCTCCGCCGAGGCGGTCGGAGCGTTCAAAGAGGCGCACGCGATGCCCGGCGCGGATGAGCGCGCGGGCGGCGGAGAGGCCGGTGAGGCCGCCGCCGAGGATGGCGACGGGAAGTGAGGAGGAGTTGCCCACGGAAGAGTCGGGATGGAGCAGGATGACGGAGCGCGATTAGCGCCACGTCGTCACGGTGTCCACGAGAGCCTGCATGCACTCGATTTTGGCTTGCGGGGTGATGCCGTGGCCGAGGTTGAAGATGTGGCCGGCGGTGCCGCGCATGGATTCGAGGAGACGGGTGGCTTCGCGGGAGACGATGACGGGAGTCGTCTGCATCAGCACGGGGTCGAGGTTGCCCTGGACGGCGACGTTGTCGGGGAGGGTGCGGCGGACGATGGCGAGGTCGTTGGTCCAATCGACACTGATGGCGCGCACGCCGGAAAACGCCTGGTCGGTGAGGTGCGGTGCGGTGCCCTTCGCGTAGAGGATGATCGGGAAATCGGCGGGCAACGCGGCGACGATGCGGCGGATCCACTGGAGCGAGGCGGCCTCGTAATCGGGGCCGGCGATGATGCCGCCCCACGAGTCGAAAATCTGGATCGCGTCGGCGCCGGCGGCGATCTGCATCTTGAAATAGGCGATGAGCGCGGTGGTGAGTTTTTCGAGGAGGGCGTCGAACATCACGCGGTCGGTGTAGAAGAGGAGCTTGATGCGTTCGAAGTCGTCGGAGCTGCCGCCTTCGACCATGTAGGTGGCGAGCGTCCACGGTGAGCCGCCGAAGCCGAGGAGGGCCTTGGTGTCGCCGAGATTTTTTTTGAGGAGGGCGAGGGTGTCGCCGACGTAGGCGAGGCGGGCGACGGCGGTGTCGGCGTCGGACAGGGACTCGATTTGGGAAAGCGTTTCGAGGCGGTAGGCCATCTCGATGCCGCCGGTGTCGCGAAAGGCGTAGGGCTGGCCGAGGGCTTCGGGGATGACGAGGATGTCGGAGAAGAGAATGGCGGCGTCGAGCCCGGGGAAACGGCGGAGCGGCTGGAGCGTGACTTCGGCGGCGAGCGCGGGCGTCTGCACCATGTGGACGAAGGAAGACTGGGCTTTGAGCGCGCGGTATTCGGGCAGGTAGCGACCGGCTTGGCGCATGACCCAGAGGGGCGGGCGGTCGAGCGGCTGGCAGGCAAGGGCGGAGAGGAAACGGTCGCGGGAAGTCATTATGCGGAAGTAGCGAGTGGTGGGTAGCGAGTAGCGGGCATCTCAGACTCCGAGCCAGTCGCGGGGTTTCAGGAAGACGTCGTAGAGGCGGGCTTCTTCGGTGCCGGGGGCGGGGTGCCAGTCGTATTTGAAACTCACGAGCGGGGGGAGGCTCATGAGGATGGACTCGGTGCGGCCGCCGCTTTGCAGGCCGAAGTGCGTGCCGCGATCCCAGACGAGATTAAACTCAACGTAGCGTCCGCGGCGGTAGAGTTGGAAATCGCGTTCACGGTCGCCGTAGGGCGTGGCTTTGCGGCGAGCGACGAGGGGGCGGTAGGCGGGAATGAAGGCGTCGCCGACGGCGCGGAGCGCGGCGAAGCTTTGGGCGAAGCCGAGGGCGTTGAAGTCGTCGAAGAAGAGGCCGCCGATGCCGCGCGGCTCGGCACGATGCTTCAGGTAGAAGTAATCGTCGCACTCTTTTTTCCAACGTGGATAGAGGTCGTCGCCGAAGGGGGCGACGGCGTCGCGGGCGGTGCGATGCCAGTGGACGCAGTCTTCTTCGAAACCGTAGTAGGGCGTGAGGTCGAAGCCGCCGCCGAACCACCACACGGGATTCGCGCCTTCAGGATCGGCGACGAAGAAGCGGACGTTGGCGTGGCTGGTGGGGACGTAGGGGTTGCGAGGATGGATGACGAGCGAGACGCCGAGTGCTTGCCACGGTTTGCCGACGAGTTCGGGGCGGTGCGCGGTCGCGGAGGGCGGGAGCGTGGAGCCGTGGACGTGCGAAAAACCGACACCGGCTTTTTCGAAGACGCCACCTTCGACGAGGATGCGGGAGCGGCCGCCGCCGCCTTCGGCGCGGGTCCAGTTGTCCTCGGTGAATTTTGCGGTGCCGTCTTCGGATTCGAGCTCACGGCAGATGCGATCCTGCAGGTCGAGGAGGTAGGCTTTGACGGCGGAGAGATCGAGGGCGGAGGACATGGTGAAGGCGTCTGCTATTAGGAGAGAAAGAGAACGAGAAAGAGAATGAGAAAGATTTTCGGGCGAGGGGGGTTGACGACTTTGATAGAGTTCACGTTCGACAGCGGTGCTCATCCGGTGGATTGATGCCCGCTTCGCCCTCATCCCATGAACTCAACCGTATTGGCGACCATCGCCGCGACCGGCTTCACCGTCGCTTTTTTTCACGCGGCGATTCCTACGCATTGGCTGCCGTTTGTGCTGGTGGCGCGGGCGCGCTCCTGGACGCGCACGAAAACCCTCGCGGTGGCGGCGTTGGCCGGGCTGGGGCATGTCGGGATCACGAGCCTGCTGGGCCTCGTCATCGCGTGGTTCGGATTCCAACTGGACGAACACATCGGTCGCGCGTTCCCGTGGGTGGCGGCAGGGGTGTTGTGGTGCATCGGCGGGTTTTATCTGTGGCGGCAGTGGCGTGGCGGCGGGGTGCTGCATCATCACCTGCACGGCGGCAGCCATGAGCCGAGCGCGCATTGCGGTCATGAAAAGGACCACAGCCACTGGGAGGATGAGATCAAGGACACGCCGCTGGTTTCGACCCGCAAGGGCGACTGGGCGGCCATCAGCGGACTGCTGGTGATGCTGACGCTTTCACCGTGCGAGGGATTCCTGCCGGTTTATCTCTCGGGCGTGCAGTTCGGCTGGAAGGGATTTTTTGTGCTTAGCGCGATCCTAGCCTTGGGGGCGCTGGCGGGGATGATGCTTTTCACGTGGCTCACGATGGTCGGCCTGGAGAAGGTCGAACTGAAAAAAATCGAGCGTTGGGAGGCCGGGCTGCTCGGAACGATTTTCACGCTGCTCGGCGTGCTCGTCGTGGTGATGGAGCACTGAGAAACGCGGCGGCGGGGTGAGCGGTTTACTTTCCCGGCAGGGAGAACTTCACCATCGGGGCGGCTTCGTCTTCTTCGGCCGTCGGGGCGGCGCCGTTGGCGGCGGGCGCGGATTGAATGGGCGACGGCGCGGGAACGCCCGGGCCGCCGAATGTGGGGCTGCCTGCGGGAAGCGCGGCGAAAGCCTGGTCGAAGATATCGATGGTCTTGCGGTCGCGGCAGCGGCCTTTGTCGATCTGGCCCTTCGGGCCGAAGGAGCCCATGATAACGACGATGACGCGGTGGCCGCCGCGGAGCGCGGTGGCACTGAGGCAGTAGCCGGCGCCTTGGGTGTAGCCGGTCTTCAACCCGTCAACGCCTTCTACGGTGCCGAGGAGTTTGTTGTGGTTGATCATGTGCTGCGGGCCTTTGGCGCGGCTCAAGCCGAAGTCGCGGGTTTTGACGGAGGAGTATTTGAGGACGTCGGTTTTCGTGAGCAGGTAACGGCAGAGCGTCGCGTAGTCGCGGGGCGTGGTGAGGTCGCCGTCGGCGATGCGGCGGCTGGCGGGGGGCAGGCCGTGCGGCGAGCGGAACATGGTGTGCGTCATGCCGATCTCGCGGGCTTTGGCGTTCATGAGTTCGACGAAGGCTTCGACCGAGCCGGCGGAGGCGCGGGCGAGGGCATGGGCGGCGTCGTTGGCGGACTGGATCATCATGGCATACATGAGATCTTCGACCGGGAAGGTTTCGCTGGGGTCGAGAAACACTTGGGTGCCGCCCATCTTGGCGTCGGCGGAGGTGATTTTCACCGGGGTGTTGAGGGCGATGGAGCCGCTCTGGAGTTTGTCGTGGAGCACGGCGAAGGTCATGAGCTTCGTCATGCTGGCGGGGGGCGTGATGAGGTCGGGATTATCCTGCGCGAGAACCTGCCCGGTGGCGGCGTCGATGGCGATGTAGCCTTTCCATTCGCCGGTCTGGGCTTGCGAATTGCGATCGGCTTTGGGGGAGGACCAGGCGGCGGGCGTACAGGCACCGTAAACGGCTATGATGAGAGCGACGATACGGCTTAAAAAAGCGGGTGACATGAGGGCGAAAACAGAGGGTGGTTTCAGCGGCTGGGCGAGCTTTAAAGGCGTTAAAATGCCGGGCGGAAATCGTTCGGTCGGGTCACTCGAAGGGAGGAATACGGCAGCCGCCGGCGGAGAGATGAATTTTTTGTGGGTTTGGAGGGGTAAAGTTTTTTCGGTTTTGTCCGATTTTATGCAATATAATGGATGCTCCTTTGCGTATTTCTGAAGTCGTTGCCGGGTGGTCAGGGCTCCCGCCGGGGAAGGGTAACGAGCGGACTTCCAACCCGGGGGTTGTCTCGACGAAGAATACCGAAGGTATCGCTGCTAGTCTGCGGAATATCTGCGGGGTTTCGGGTGCGATCGAGCAGCGGTTGCGTAGCGCGGTCGGGCAGATCGAGATGATCAATTTGCAGACGAAGCTATTGAGTTTTAACGCACAAATCGAAGCGGCGCACGCGGGCGTGGCGGGGCGTGCATTTGAGGTCGTGGCGCGTGAAATGGTCGCGCTGTCGGGGCGCACGGCGGAATCCGCCCAGCAGCTGGATGAAGAGACTCAAAGGGATATCAGGGTGCTTAACGAGATGATCGACCAAGTCGGATCGACGGTGCGGGGGACGCGACTGAGCGATCTGGCGTTTACCAATATAGACCTGATTGATCGCAATCTCTACGAGCGGTCTTGTGACGTGCGGTGGTGGGCGACGGACGCGAGTTGCGTGGATGCGGCGCGCGACCCCGAGAAAGCGGGGCATGCCGGGCGCCGCCTGGGGGTGATTCTGGATTCTTACACGGTTTATTACGATATCGTGCTGTGCGATGTCGGGGGACGGATTATTGCGAACGGACGTCCGGAAAAGTTTGCCTGCGGCGGCACGGATCAGTCTTCGACGGGGTGGTTCCAGTCCGCGATGGCGACGAGATCGGGCGCGGAGTTCGGGTTCCAAGGGCTGCATTGTTCGCCGACGCTGGCGGGTGGGCACATGGTGCTGGTTTACTCGGCGATGGTGAGGGAAGGCGGGCGGGCGGAGGGCGCTCCTTTGGGGTGCCTGGGGATCGTTTTTAACTGGGAGGCGTTGGCACAGACCATCGTGTTGGCAACGCAGGTCGGTGAAGCGGAAAAGAAGCGCACCCGGGTGTTAATCGTGGACGAAAACAAGCGGGTGATCGCGGACAACCAAGGGCGTCATTTGCAGGAGGAGTTCGCGCTTAAGGATTTTGAGGAACTGCTCGCCTGTAAAAAGGGTTATGCCGTTCAAATGATCGAGCGCAGACCTCACCTGATAGCGTATGCGTCATCGCCTGGGTTTGAGACCTACGCCACCGGATGGCACTCGTTTATCCTGCAACCGCTCACGCTCGACTGAGCGCGGATTTTATCTGGTTTGCTCCAGGGGCAGTTCGTGGAGTTTCAACTCGGGGTTCTTTTCGGTGAAGTAGCGCATCGTCCATTCGTTGGGGAAGAGGACGATGGGGTGGTCGAATTTGTCGGTGCCGAAGCTCACGCCGCTGGCGACGATGAGGGACTGAGGATCTTTCAACGCGGGGTGCGGCTCCAGCCAGCGAAGGAGGGTCCAAGGCGTGGCTTCGAGGCGGGATTCGGCGTTGTATTCGGACTTGAGGCGGAACTGGACGACCTCGAACTGGAGGTTGCCGACGGCGGCGAGGAGCGTGGCACCGGGAGGGGCGTTGCGCGGCTGGAAGGATTGCACGACGCCTTCCTGCAAGAGCTGTTCCAGACCGGCGCGGTATTTCTTGGAGTCGCCGGAGTTGGGATTCGAGATGTAGGTGAACACTTCCGACGGGAAACGCGGGATCGCGTCGTAGGCGATGGTGCGATCCTCGGTGAGGGTGTCACCGATGCCGAAGGCGTCGTGGCCGACGAGACCGATCACGTCGCCGGGCCAGGCTTCGTCCACGGTCTCGCGTTCCTGTCCGAAAAGGCGGTGCGAAGAGGAGAGGCGCACGGTGCGGCCGGTGCGCTGGTGGACGACGTTCATGTCGCGGGTGAACTTGCCGGAGCAGATGCGGATGAAGGCGATGCGGTCGCGGTGCTTCGGATCCATGTTGGCCTGGATTTTGAAGACGAAGGCGGAGAATTTTTCGTAGGTGACGGGGATGTCGCGGTCGGTCGTCGGGGCGGGCGCGCCGGGGACGCTCATGCTCACGGAGTGGCGCGTGGTGGGCGGGATGGAGTTTTTAAGGAAACCTTCGAGGAGTAGCTGGACGCCGAAGTTGTTCACGGCGGAGCCGAAGAAGACGGGCGTTTGTTTGCCGGCCTGAACGGCGGCGAGGTCGAAGGGCGCGCTGGCGCCGTCGAGGATCTCGATCTGCTCGGAGACTTGGTCGAAGGTGTAGTCGTCGAGCTTGTCGCGGACGACGGGATCGGTGAGGCCGGTGACGTTGACAGGGGCACGGTAGGCCCCGTGGGGGGTGCGCTCGAAGAGGTGGACTTCCTTGGAGCGGCGGTCGTAAACGCCACGGAAGCCCGGGCCGTTGCCGAGGGGCCAGGTGACGGCGCAGGGGGCGAGGCCGAGCACGCGTTCCAGTTCGTCGAGGAGGTCGATGGGGTTGAGCGTGGGGCGGTCGCACTTGTTCATGAAGGTGAACACGGGGACGCCGCGACGTTTGCAGACCTCGAAGAGCTTGCGCGTCTGTGGTTCGATGCCCTTGGCGGCGTCGATGACCATGAGGGCGGCGTCCACGGCGGTGAGGACGCGGTAGGTGTCTTCGGAGAAGTCCTTGTGGCCGGGGGTGTCGAGGAGGTTGACCGCGTAGCCTTGGTAATCGAACTGGAGGACGGTCGAGGAGATGGAGATGCCGCGCTGCTTTTCGAGTTCCATCCAGTCGGAGGTGGTGGCGCGCTGGCTCTTGCGGGCGGTGACGGTGCCGGCGAGGTGGATGGCGTTGCCGTAGAGAAGGAATTTTTCCGTCAACGTGGTTTTACCGGCGTCGGGGTGCGAGATGATCGCGAAGGTGCGGCGGCGGGCGATTTCCTGGGCGGGCGTCATGGCTAAACAGGCAAGGCAACAGGGCGCGGGCGAGGAGGGAAAGAACTAAAAAAATGACGAATGACGAATGACGAATGACCCGTGGGGATGGATTGGGGGGCGGGTGATTGGAGGGGCCGAGGCGGTGGCGGGGACGCCGGGTGAAATTTCACAAACTTATGAAAGTTGCAGGATGGAGTCCGGGGCATCGGTCGGCATGTTGATGGCGTCCCGTTTCAATGATGATCGTCGCTTCCATTATCGCCTGCCTCTATCTGATCGGCCTCGCCGTGCTGGCGTGGGCGTTGCTGCGCGCGCCGGAAGGATTTGAGGACGGCGAGGGGTTTCATTCGGGGCGACGGTCGCTGACGGACGAGTCTTCACTTTGAGCTTCTACTGGTCGGGCGGGGCGTGATGATGACCCGATGTCGTCGCCTGCCGTCCCCTCGCTGAAACTCAAAGCCAACGCCAAATCGCGCGTTCTCTCCGGGCACCCTTGGGTGTTTGCCAACGAGGTGGAGGCATTGCTGTCCGCCGAAAACGACGGGCAGGTGGTCGAGTGCCGCGACCGCGCCGGGCGGTTTCTCGGCAGCGGCATCTACAACTCCAAGTCGCAGATCATCTGGCGCCGGTTGAGCGCGCAGCGCGTGACGCTCGACGAGGCCTACATTCGTGGTGCGTTGACGCGGGCCATCGCCCGTCGCGATCCGGCGTCGCGGCATCGCCGGCTGGTGTGGTCGGAATCGGACGACCTGCCCGGCGTGGTGGTGGATCAATTTGGCGATACGCTGGTGCTGCAGATCCAGTCGCTGGCGATGGACCAGCGTGGAGACCTGATCGTCGAGCTGCTGGCCGAACTGCTTTCGCCGACCGAGATCATCGTGCGCAACGACGCGCACATCCGAAAACTCGAAGGCCTGCCGCTCGGCGTGCACACGCGCAGCGGGCAGGCGTGGGCGCCGCGCTGGGAGAAGATCGACGGCTTCGACTACTGGCTCGATCTCCAGAGCGGCCAGAAGACCGGATTTTATTTGGACCAACGTGAGCAGCACGCGATTTTGGCTAAACATTGCGAGGGCAAGCGGGTGCTGGACGCGTTCTGCAATCAAGGGCCGTTTGCCCTGCACGCAGCTCGTGCGGGCGCGAAGGAAGTGCTCGGCCTCGACAGCGCGGCGGATGCCATCGAGCAGGCGAAAAAGAACGCCGAGCGCAACGGCGTGAACGCGACGTTCGCGGTGGCCAACGTGTTTGACTGGTTCAACGATCCGGCGCGTCACGGCGAGCCGCTGTGGGACGTGATCGTGCTCGATCCGCCGCCCTTCGCGAAGTCGAAGAGCGCGCTCGAAGGGGCGTTGCGCGGCTACAAGGAGATCAACCTGCGCGCGATGCAAAGCCTCGTTTCGGGCGGCATTCTCGCGACCTACACGTGTTCGCATCACATGCAGGATGCGGAGTTGCGCACCGTGCTGGCCGAGGCGGCGACCGACGCGAAGCGCAAGGTGCGCGTGGTGGAATTCTGCCACCAGCCGGCGGATCATCCGGTGCTGGTGACGATGCCGGAGAGCGAATACCTGCGCGGCTACATTGTGCGCGTGGAGTGAGGCGAGGCTGCCACGTAGCCGCGCAAATCCTAAATCCTAATTTCTAAATCCTAATCGATCCCTGGGTTTTCATATTTTAGGATTTAGCCGCTTGGGATTTAGGATTTCTTTCAGCTTATGGCTTGGAGCACTGTTCATTGGAAAAGCGATGTCATTGGCAAGCAGACCACCATGCAGGTGCTGCTGCCCGAAACCGGCAAGGGGCCTTACGCGACTTTCTATCTGCTGCACGGGTTGAGCGATGACTCGACGATGTGGCTGCGTCGCTCGCGCATCGAGTGGTATGTGCGCGATCTGCCTCTCATCGTGGTGATGCCGGATGGCTATCGCGGTTTCTACACCGACAACGATCAGGGCCCGGCTTACGCGCGGCATATCGGCGAAGAACTTCCGGCGTTTGTGGAGAAGACGTTTCACGCAAAGGCCGAGCGCGGGGCGCGGGCCATCGGCGGGTTGTCGATGGGCGGGTATGGCGCGCTGCGCGTGGGGCTTGGCTACGCGAAACGTTTTTGTTCGGTGAACAGCCACTCGGGCGCGGTGGGCTGGGGCAGTCTCGCGGGCGACGCCGGTTATTGGGAGGAGGCGAAGCGGCGCGGTTGGTCGGACGAATTTGCGGCCGAGTTGAAGCACGTGTTTGGCGCATCCCCCATGGGCACCGATCACGATATTCTGACGCTGGCGAAGCGTGCGAAAAAAGCCCGCACTCTGCCGAAGCTGCTGCTCGACTGCGGGTCGGAGGATTTCCTGATCGAGGATAACCGGAGGTTTCACCACGATCTTACGGCTGCCAAGATTCCGCACGTTTACCGTGAGTTTCCCGGCGCGCACACCTGGGATTACTGGGATGCCCATATTCAGGACGCGCTACAGTTTCATGCGAAGAATCTCGGGTTATTGGCCGGTGGCAAATAGCCGCGGGCTTGAACGATCCCGGAAGCTCGTTAGCCATTTGAATCATGGCGATTCCTGAAAGCGCGTTGATCGTGGACGACGAGGCCCATGTGCGGGCGTTTTTAAAGCTCGTGCTGGAGAGGCTGGGTATTCCCGTGATTTACGAGGCGGGGCGCATGGGTGAAGCGCGGGAAAAGTTTGCCGCGCATTCGCCGGTGTTGGTGACGCTGGACATCAATTTGCCGGGCGGAAGCGGGATGGATTTGCTGCGGGAATTCAGGGCGGTGGATGACGATGTGCTGATCGTGATGATCAGCACGGAGGTGCAGGCAGGGCTGGTCAACGAGGCGGTGGGCGCGGGGGCCGACGGGTTCATCCGCAAGGATCTGCCGTGCGAGGCGATTTTGGCGGAGTTGAAGGATATTCTGGCGGACTAAACGAACGCAAAAAGGCCGGACGCTTTGGGCGTCCGGCCTTGGATGTTTCGGAAACGTGTCCTGTTCCCGTGGGGAAAGGTGCGGGTGGTCTTTGGCGTCCCCATGATTCCTGCGCAAATCCCCATTATACCTGCGCGATTACCCATTACACCTGCGTCCATACCCACGATACCTGCACGCCGGAGGCTTTTAGCTGAGCGATTACCCAGTCCACCTGCGCGCAGGTGAAGCATACTGCCGCGCAGGTGCGGTGACCGAAATGATTCGCGCGGCTGGTCACAGAATCAGCTCTTTCAATAATGCCTTGGACGCGATTAGGTTTCTTCGTGGTAATTCGAAAGTGGATCTCGTGATTAGCGATTATGTTATGCCAGGCATGGGAGGAATGGAGGTCGCTAAGCTAATTAAGAAAGAACGTATTGGGGTTCCTGTAATTATATGTTCTGGTTATTCGGTAGATTCTAAGAAGGCCAAGCGTGCAGGCGTGATGCTTGTTCATGAAAAGCCCTTTAAAATCAATGAATTGCTGGAGTCGATGCAGGGCATTTTGCGCAATTTAAAGAAACGAAATAGGCGGATTAAGACTCGATTACAGTGATCCGACCTCGTGTGGCTAATTACCTGTTGAGCTTAGCTTTGAGGTAGGGGGCTGTGGGACTGTTTTTGAGTTTTAGGAGGCCGGGGAGGGCTCCTTGGTAGAGGAGTTCGCCGCCATGGGGGCCGCCGACGGGGCCTAGTTCGATGATGTAGTCGGCTTCGGCGAGGAGGTCCAAGTGATGTTCAATCACCACGACGGTGTGGCCTTGTTCGACGAGGGAATGGAGGACTTTGATCAGCTTTTCGCAGTCGCTGAGGTGGAGGCCGATCGTGGGCTCTTCGAGGAGGTAGAGGTTGCGGATGGCGATGCCGCGGCTGCGCTCTTTGTAGCTCGCGAGGCCGTTGGCGAGTTCGGTCACGAGCTTGAGGCGTTGG
>JAHFTG010000254.1 GCA_023269455.1 Opitutaceae bacterium
TTTTTGCGGGCCCACGGCGTTTTCCGCAGAAACTGGAGACTGGATTTGACGCTGGGGTCGAAATTGAAGCAGCGGACGTCGATAATCCGTCCCAGTTCGAGCCAGCCATAGTGTTCGACCAGGGCGGTTACGATCGTCTCAAGCGTGATTCCGTGGAGGGGATCGTTGCTTTGTGGCTGGGTCATGGAAGGGACGTAAAGGGTGGTGGATGACAATTCAACCTCGGAGCATAAGAAGCGTGGTAGTCCGGGGTATTAATTTTTTTGATTCACTGGTCATCTATGACCACCGCAGGAAAATCAGGTCGAACGACGCAGTGAAGAGGGTATTTTCGGCGGATTCATTTTCGTGGGGATGCGAGGCTCGGTTGAGTAAAACTCATTGGTTTCCTGAAACTTAATGGAGTTTTATTGGTTTTTAACTTATTGGTTAATATTGTCTAATGATTTTCATGAAGGAGCTTTGTTTTTTAAATGATAGATTTCTACTGGCACTGAATCGGTTGGTAAATCTTTC
The DNA here is from genome assembly GCA_023269455.1 of Opitutaceae bacterium. Taxonomy (GTDB): domain Bacteria; phylum Verrucomicrobiota; class Verrucomicrobiia; order Opitutales; family Opitutaceae; genus Rariglobus. The sequence goes on from JAHFTG010000254.1 coordinate 517, forward strand.
ATGAATTTAAGATGAGGGGCATGGTGATTTGAGGGGCGTCACCATAAAGCCACTACCGACAGATGGTCGCAAAAAGTCATTTATACCAGAGCTGGCACACTAAGTGCGTATGGGTGGTTATTCTCAACCAATGATCCCTATGGAAAATAATCTGGCCATTCAGCAAATCATGCAGACGCCCAATGTCATCGGGTATGTCCGCTGTTCAGAGTCCGGCGTGGTGATCGAGCAAGAAGGCAATGAAGTCGATGTGCTCGCCAACGTAATCGTCTATTTCCAGCAGATCGCCGTCCTGATCGGCGAATCTTTTGGACTGGAGCGCTTCCACGAAGCTCAAATCCAAGGCAAGTCACTCATCGTCGTATGCATCCCGCTCAACGGCGAAGTCCTCGGGGTCATCCTTAACTCCCGCGCTCGCGTTCCCGAGATCGTCGGGCAGATCCGTCAAATCCTTCACCTCGCTTAAACATCATGATGCTCAACAAAGTTTTCGACAACGTTCTCGACATTCCCGGTGTGGATGGCGTGTGCCTCTTCAACACGATGGGCAAGGTTCTGATCAACCGCATGCCGTCGTTCATGTCGCCCGAGGTTTTTGAGGACGGCCTGCGCCGCATCACCGCGCTTTACGACACGATGGATGAGAATTTCCTCCCGTGTGACGATTATCTCCTGCGCTTCGAGGAGAAGTGGGTGCTCTTCCGCCGCTCCGACCAAGTGGTCTTGCTGGTGCTGGCCGCCGACAAGGCGAACTTCATGTCCACCCGCATGGTGACGAACATGGCGCTGAAGCATATCACGCCAACCTTGCTCGAAGAACTCACGCTCGCGGCCGGCTTGGCCAAAGCGCCTGCGGTCGCGCCAGCTCCCGCCCCAGTAGTTGCGGCAGTCGCCGCCCCGGCAATACAGCCAGCCATCAAAGAAGCGCCCAAGGCCATCGAGCCGGTGGCGGAAAAAGCACCGGCGGAAGCAGGGAAAATCGTTCGAATGTTTCGTGGACGTCCTTACTAAATAAAGGAATAAAACGGGCCGAACCAACACCGGTCTTTTCACTTAAAATCAACGAATGACCTCACAGGCTCTTCTATGCATCCCCGATGCTCGTTTACGCGGTCTTTTCTCTCTTCTGCTCACAGATGGAGATGCCCAAGTCACGGCTTGTCATGACTGCGATGAACTTCAACGCATCGTCGGGGCGCGTTTTTATGACCTGTGCGCGATCACGCTGGATGCGGCGCCGGACCTGACGGTCGTCATCAAGTCAATCCGCCAGCTCTCGCCGGAGACGCGGATTTTGTTGATCGCGGGCAAGGAAGACGTCGAGCGCATCATCCCGTTGTTTAGCTTGGGGGTGCATGATGTGCTGATCCAGCCGATCAACCCAAAGAAGGCGATCACGGCCATTCAGAAACTGCTGCAACCTGCAAAGCCCGAGAATACGGTTGGAAGCGTGACGGAAAGCCAGCCAGGCGAACAGACGGCGGCGGCCTATCGTCCGCAGCATGTCGTGGCACGCAGCCCGGCGATGCGAACGATGCTGGCCCAGCTATTAAAGTTCAGACAGGAGCAGTTGGGGGTGATTTTGAGTGGTGAGCCAGGCACGGAATTCGAGTTGGTCGCTCGCGAGTATCAGGCGATCTGCGGCGATCCGAACGGATTTTTGATTTTGCTGGGGGCGCATGAAATCACTTCCGAAGGGCTGGCAACGGCTTGCTCGCTGGACCGGCTCAAGGATGGCATGCCTTGCACGTTTTTGGTCCCCGAATTGGACAAGCTTACGTCCGTCCAACAGGACCAGTTGGTTGATTTTCTCCGGCTTTCCAAGCGTCGCTATGATCGTAACAAGCCGCTGCGTTTTGTCTTCACGGTGACGGAGACGCATGAAAACGGGAAGCTTATGGAGAATCCGTTTCTTGAGGAATTTCTGTTTGTGATCCCGAATCTCGTGAAGGTTCCGCCGCTGCGTGAGCGGCGTGAGGACATCGAGCCGCTGGCTCGCAAGCTTTTGCTCGATCTTACTTCGATTCATTCAGAATACCGCGTTCGTTCCATCAATGGCCTTACGCTGGAGTGGCTGGCGGGCCGTCTGTGGCGCGGGAATTACACGGAATTTTGCAGTTATCTCCGGCAGGCGATCATGGAGTGCACGCACCGTGAGCTGAGCATGACGTATTTCACAGCACGTGACACGGCTTCGCCTTTTGTCGGGAGTGTCCATGGAGCAAAAGCGGTGGTTCAGCCCGCCGTTGAGCCGGTTTTAAAAAAAACAATAGCGGGTGATCCAACTCCTCCCAAGCCGCTTGTGCGTCCTCCGCTGACAGCGCAGAGTGCGTCGCCGTTTTTGGCGATGGCGCGTCCTCGCTCATCCTTCTGAATTTGAAGCAGTCCGAACGGACTGGGCGGGCACAAAAAAAGAGAAGCTTTGATGGCTTCTCTTTTTTTGTGCCCGCTTGGGGCGTTGACTTAAAGTGGTGGCAAAACTCGGAATCGAACCGAGGACACGCGCATTTTCAATGCGCTGCTCTACCAACTGAGCTATTTTGCCAAAGGACTGAGGGGTGAGAGGAAAGGACGCGCGCGGATGGCGTCAATGGGATTTTTATCAACTCTTCAGAAGAGAGGTGAGATCGGAGAGGCTGAGCTTGGCGGTGGTCTCATCGCTGGCTTCGAAAACGTCGGCCAAGAGGGCGCGTTTGGTCTCCTGCATGTGGAGCACTTTTTCTTCCACGGTGCCGGTGCAGATGAGTTTGTAGCTGGTGACGACGCGGGTCTGGCCGATGCGGTGGGCGCGATCTGTCGCCTGTGCTTCGACGGCGGGATTCCACCAGGGGTCGAAGTGGACGACGGTGTCGGCGCCGGTGAGGTTGAGGCCGGTGCCGCCGGCTTTGAGTGAGATGAGGAAGACAGGGATGTCGGGGGAGTTGTTGTAGCGATCCACTTCGGCCTGACGGTTTTTTTGCGGGGTGCCGCCATCGAGGTAGCAGTAGGCGAGGCCTTGTTCTTCGAGTTCGGCGCGGAGGAGGGCGAGGAGCGAAGTGAATTGGGAAAACACGAGGAGGCGGTGGCCGTCGTCCACGGCTTCGGCGAGGAGTTCGCGGAAGGTTTCGAGCTTGGACGAGTGTTCGGCGGAGGCAGACGGGGCGACGAGGCGCGGGTCGCAGCAGATCTGACGGAGGCGGAGGAGCTGGGTGAGGGTGGCGAGGCGGAGTTTGTTTTCGGAGGCGCCGTCGGCGGCGAGTGAGTCGAGTTCTTGTTCGGATTTTTTTTGCCAGTCGGCGTAGAGGGCTGATTGGGCGGAGGTGGGTTC
>JAHFTG010000255.1 GCA_023269455.1 Opitutaceae bacterium
CCGCTCCGAGACCGGCTGGAATCTCTCGTCTCCCGCGCATACCGGCCTCGCGGTCGATGTGCCCATCGAAACCGCACCCGCTACTCTGCCCGCCAGCGCCGCCACCGACACGTTCCAAGTCACCCGCGCCACCGCCGCCAGCACCACGGCCATCACCGTCAACAGCCTCGCGGGCACCCTCCTGCTGGCCTTCGTCGGCGGCCTCATCCTGAACCTCATGCCGTGCGTCTTCCCCGTGCTCGGCATCAAGATCCTCGGCTTCGTCCATCAGTCCGGGGCCGACCGCCGCAAGGTCACTTTCCACGGGCTCACCTTCGCCCTCGGCGTGCTACTCTCCTTCTGGTCGCTCGCCGCCGTGCTCGCCGTGCTGCGCGCAGGAGGCGACCAGCTCGGCTGGGGCTTTCAACTCCAGTCCACCGGCTTCGTATTCGTGCTCGCGGCGGTCATGCTCGTCTTCGCCCTCAGCATGAGCGGAGTGTTTGAATTCGGCCTGCGCGCCACCGGCGTCGGCGCCAGCCTGCAAATGAAGCAGGGCTACGCCGGCTCGTTCTTCACCGGCGTGCTCGCCACCGTCGTCGCGACTCCATGCAGCGCGCCGTTTCTCGCGCCCGCCCTCGGCGCGGCCCTCGCGCTGCCGACCGTGCAATCCTTCGTGGTGTTCACCGCCATCGCCCTCGGCCTCGCGTTGCCTTACCTGCTTCTCTCGATCTTCCCGCAAGCCGTGAAAGCCCTGCCCCGCCCCGGCGCGTGGATGGAAACGTTCAAGCAAGTCATGGCCTTTCCGCTCTACGCGACGGTCGGCTATCTCATCTGGGTGCTCGCCGGACAGACCGCCGAACAGTCCCTCCTCTTCGTCCTGCTCGGCCTCACCGTGATCGCGATGGGCGTATGGTTATATGGCCGCTACAACACCCCCGGCGCCAAGCCTGCCCGCGCCCGCTTCGCCCTGATCGGCGGACTCGTCCTCCTCGCCACCGGCGGCTGGCTCGGCTGGCCGCAAGCCCCCGCACCCACCGCCATCACCTGGGAGCCGTGGAGCACGGAACGCGTGACCCAGCTCCGCGCGGAAGGAAAACCCATCTACGTTGATTTCACCGCCCGCTGGTGCTTCACCTGCCAGACCAACAAAAAAGTCGTGTTCAGCTCCGCCGAAGTGCTCCGCCAATTTCGTTCCAAAGGCGTGGTCGCGCTCCGTGCCGACTGGACCAACGCCGACCCGCTCATCACCGCCGAACTCGCGCGCTGGAACCGCAGCGCCGTGCCCTTCGACCTGCTTTATCTCCCGGGTCGCGAACCCATCATCCTCCCCGAAGTGCTCTCGCCGGGTCTAGTTTTAGACGCGCTCACCTCCGCGAAATAAACTGCCGCCCGGTAAAAGATTGCCCGTTTAGAGGCATTAACGTGCAACTGTTCCGCCGTCCGCCGCCGACATCTTCCCCATGAAAGCGCTCCCCTTGATTTTCGTCGCGTCGCTCCTCGCCAACGCCGCCCTCGTCACCACCGTCGCCTTCCGCTCCTCCGCCCACTCCGACTCAAGTTCCGGCAGCAGCGGCGGCTCAAAGCCCTCCTCCTCTTCCGCCAGCGCCGCCAACATCAACGCCCGCGACCTCGTCGCCGCCCTTAATGCCGACGACCCGGCCGCCCTCCGCGACATCCTCCGCGCCGCCGGCTTCTCCGACGACATGATGCGCTCCCTCGTCCAGATGCGCATCTGGAAACGCTACGAAGCCCGCTACAAGGCCCTTCAGCCCGCGCCCGATCCCAACAAACCCTGGTGGAAGGACGACCCGCGCCAGAACGGCTGGTTTGGCAACATGACCAAGGCCCAGCGCGAAGAAATGCGCCAAATCCAAAAGGATCAGCGCGACGAAATGGAACGCATCCTCGGCCCCGACAAAAACAACGGCATGGGCGGCTGGCAGGACCAACGCCTCAGTTTCCTCCCCGCCGAAAAACGCCAGCAGCTCCAGCAAATCCAGCAAGACTACCAGGAACTCATGGGCGAAGTGCAGCAAGACATGCAGGGCTTCCAGCTCCCCTCCGATCGCGAAAAACTGCGCTACCTCCAAGAGCAGCAAAAAGCCGACCTTGACGCCATCATGAGCCCCGAAGAGCGCCAAGCCTACGACCTGCGCATGTCTTCCACCGCGCAAAACCTCCGCTGGCAGATGACCAAGTTCGACGCCACCGAAGAGGAATACATGAAGATTTTCCCCCTGCAAAAAGCCTTCGACGACAAATATAACTCCAACGACCCCTTCAGCGCCAACTACAACTCGCAGGATCAGAAATTCTGGCAGGCGCGCCAGGAGGCTGAAAAACAGCTCAAGGATCAGATGAAACAGGTCATCGGCGATGATCGCTACAACGACTACCTCCGCTCCCAAAATGGCGATTACCAGCAGCTCCAGGCCGCCGCCCTCCGCCTCAATCTTCCGCCGGACACCGCCAAAAAAGTGTATTTGCTGCGGGATGACGTCTCCACCGGGGCCCAGCAGATCGCGGACAACCCCGATCTCTCCATCGACCAGAAAAAACAGGCCCTCACCGCCCTCGCAAAAAGCACCCGCGACCAAGTCCGCACCGCCCTCGGCTCCGAGGCCGCCGACGCCTATTTCAAGAACAACGGCATGAGCTGGCTCCAGAACCTCGAACAAGGCAACGTCGTCACCTTTTCCGACAACGGCAACAGTTGGAGCAGCCGCTCCATCAACCACCCCCCCTCGAAAAAGAAGTAAACCCGCGCCCGTCACCTCATCGTCACGCGTCTCGCGCAAAACCCGCCTCGACACCTCCCGCCCGCGTCGGCACTCCTCTAGCCGATGGCCAAAGCGACCGCCGAACTCCGCCTCAGCAAAAAAGCCTACGAAGCCCGCGTGCCCGACGTGCGCGAACAGCTCGTCCAGCTTCAAGTCCTCCTCAAGGAGGCCCCCTTCAAAGTCCTCCTCATCGTCGCCGGAGAAGAAGGCTGCGGTCGCGGCGAAGTCATCAACACCCTCAGCGGCTGGCTCGACCCGCGCGGCGTCGAAACCTTCGCCTTCCGTGAGCCCACCGACGAAGAACGCGAACGCCCGCTCATGTGGCGCTACTGGCGCTGCCTGCCCGCCGAAGGCCGCCTCGGCATCTTCGCCGGCTCCTGGTATACCGAAGCCTTGCGCGAACAGGCCAGCGGCTCCCAACGCCCCGCTCTCCTCGACCAGGAACTCGCCCGCATCCGCCATTTCGAAAAACTCCTCGCCGACAACGGCACCCTCGTCGTCAAAATCTGGCTGCACCTTTCCAAAGCCGACCAAAGCCGCCGCCTCAAAGAACTCGCCGCCGACCCCGACACCGCCTGGCGCGTGACCGAAGAAGCCCGCCACCATCATCGCATCTACGACCGCCTCGCCCGCACCGCCGAAAAAATCCGCACCGCCACCCACCAGCCCGGCGCACCCTGGACGCTCATCGACGCCGCCGATCCTCGCGCACGCAACCTCGCCGTCGCCCAACTCCTCCTCCGCCGCTTCGCCGCCCACCAGAAACGCGCCGCATCAAAACCCTCCGCCACTGCGCGCCCCAAGGCTCCGAAATCGCTCAAGCCCGAAGGTCTCCACCGCCTCCTCTCGCTCCCGCTCGACCAGAAACTCGCCGCCGCCGATTACGAAGACAAACGCGAGAAATGGCTCGGCCGCCTCAACCGCGCCGTCCGCTCCGCCCAGACCGCGAAACGCTCCGTCGTCTTCGTCTTCGAAGGCTGGGACGCCGCCGGCAAAGGCGGCGCCATCCGCCGCCTCACCAGCGCGATCGACGCCCGCGACTACCGCGTCATCCCCAT
>JAHFTG010000049.1 GCA_023269455.1 Opitutaceae bacterium
TCCAATACGAATACCCTGCTGCCCTACAGCCTCGGTTCCTCCATCGATCCTACCCAGACGACGGGCGATATCTATCACCGTTACTGGCAGGAACAGTTTCAGATTCAGGGCACGATCACGCATCCTGTTAATGGTGATTTGGAGGCTGGCAACAACAGCGGCTTCGTTACCTGGAGCGACAATCCCGGCCTCACGATGAGCCACTACGACGCCACCAGCCTCCCCGAGGGCCTGCTCGCGCAGCAATACACGATCTGTGATAACTTCTTCCACTCGGCCTTCGGCGGTTCGTTCCTGAACCACCAGTTTCTCATCGCGGCGGCAGCGCCCGTTTACAACGCCATGCCCGTGTCAAACAACGGCAACATCGCCTACCTTGATGCCAGCGGCGTGTTCGTCATGAACACCAGTGGCTCGGCCAATGGCCGCTATGTCCGCGACGGCAGCATCACTCCGGTCATGGGCGATCAAATCACCGTCACGCTCAACGGCACCTCCACGCCAGTCACCATTGGAGCCGCCAACACCGAGGCCTATTCCGGTGCGACCGGCACGACCTTCGACAAACACTACGTCGTCAACACCACCCGCTCCCTCAACCTCGCGGGCAACGGCGAAAACGGCACGGTCCAGCCTTATCTCGTCTCGCTCCTGCCGTCTCAAAACGACAGCAACCCGACGAACGCCAACGGTGATAACCGCCCTTACATTCCGACGATCGGCGACTCTCTGAGCGCCGCCAACGTAAGCTGGAAATGGTATTCCGGCGGCTGGAACCAGATCGTCGCCTACAGCGGTTCCAACCCTGCACCGACGACGAGCCCGAGCTACGCCAGCGTGAATGCGACCAATCAGTTCCAATACCACCACCAGCCATTCGCCTACTACGACAACTACGCGCCGTTTGACACCACCAACACGGTGCCGCCCTCGATGGTTGGCGGCTTTGCCGGCATCGGCAGCGCCGGTCTCACCGCCGGCCAGTCCGGCGTCACCCGCGCCGTGAATTCTGCGGCCCACATTCAGGATGAGGCCAACTTCTTCACTGACGTTGCCAATGACACCCTGCCTTCCGTCGTCTTCATCAAGCCCGTTGGCGTGAACAACGAGCACCCCGGTTACGCCACTCTTCAGACCGGCCAGGCCCACGTCGCTTCCATCATTCAGGCTCTTCAAGCCAATCCCGCGCTCTGGGCACACACTGCCGTCATCATCACCTACGACGAGCACGGCGGACGCTGGGATCACGTGACGCCGCCCACTCGCGACATTTGGGGTCCTGGCGAACGCGTGCCCTGCATCGTCATCTCGCCCTTAGCCAAAAAAGGCTACGTCGATCATGTGCAACACGACACCTCGTCGATCCTCACCACCATCGAACAACGCTTCGGCCTACCGGCGCTCAACCAGCGAGACGCTTCGGCGACGACTCTGTTTGGCGACTTCAGCGCGATTGATATCACCCGCGGCGTGCTCTCCGTGAACAGCCGCACCCATGTGGTCACCCAGACCGTCACGATCACCAATCGCAGTGCGTCCGTGATCGCCGGTCCGATCGAACTCGTGCTCGATAACTCCACCGCTACGCTCAACAACAAGGCGGGACTGACCGCGAGCAACGCCCCACTCGGCAGCCCCTACGTCGTCGCCAGCAGCGGCGATCTCTCTCCCGGAGCCTCGGTGAACGTGCCGCTGCAGTTCGCCCTCCCCGCGACCGGAGGCCTCACCTACAGCCCCCGCACCGTCACGGGCACCGTCACGCCGTAATCAAGCCGTAAAATCCGTGCGGATGGCGCGGCCCGCCTACGGTGGGCGCGCCGTCCTCACGGATCCTTTTTCCAGATTCACATCATCATGAAAACGACCACTAAACATTATATCGGTCTACTCGCCCTCGGGCTGGCCGTGTTCGCCGCACCAGCCGTCAAGGCCGGCACGTTCAGCTTCCATATCGATCTCAACGTCTCGGCCCTGCTCTCCGCCAGCAGCGGCGCACCGTTCGACCTCGATTTCCAGCTCAATCGTGGAGACAGCACGATCGGAAACACCGTCACCATCAGTAATTTCAGCTTCGACAACGGCGCAGCCAGCGGCTCCGCCACGGTCGCCGGTGGCGTCACAGGAGATATGAACAGCTCGATCGTGCTCAATGACAGTGACAGTGCGAATGGCTTCAATGAAATCTATCAGGACTTCAGCGGAACTACCACGGGCATCCACTTCGATGTTGTGACCTCGCAAAGCAGCACCGGCACCACTCAGGATGCGTTTTCCGTCCAGTTGTATGACACCAACGGCAATGTGGTAGCCACGAACGCAGCGGATGGGATGTCCCTTGTTTTACTTCCCATCGCTTTCAGCGGTTCCTCGAATTCATTGTCCGATGTGAGCACCTTCAGCAGCACGTCACCCTCGGGCGTCACTGCATCGGCCATTCCCGAGCCCTCGACCACTGCCGCGCTCTTCGGCGGCGCGGCCGTGATGCTCGTCGGTCTCCGCCGTTTCACCCAGAAACGTAAGGTCGCCTGAAGCTCACCCATTCGCAGATCCAAGCCCGCCCGGTTCAGCCGAGGCGGGCTTTTCATTGGTATTTTTTTGCGCGCTTTGCGCGCATCGCCGCATCAGCAGCTCAGCGCCCGCGCAACGCACTGTGCATCTGCGCGGCGAGCTCCTGTGGCGTCCAACTGTTGCCCCGCAAGATGCACCTGATTCGACCCTGCCCATCGATGACCACCGTGCGCAGATTGTGATCAATCCGCCCTTCCGTCCGCTTAAATTCCAGCCCGATGCCGTCACCCACCGCATGCACCGCCGCCTCGCTCGCCGATGCAAACGTCCAAAGCTTCGAATCCGCCTGATAAGCCTTCGCATAAGCCGCCAGGATTTCGGGCCGGTCCCGTTGCGCATCGAAACTGATCGATAGAAAATGCCAGCCCCGGCCCGGCGCCAGTTGCCCAAGCAGTTCCTGAGCGACTTTGAAGTTCCGGCTCATTCGCAAGCAATACGTCGGCAATGGACAAGCCGTATAAATAAACGTGATCGCCAACACTTCACCTCGGAAACTCTCCAGCCGGATCAGCTCGCCGCGCTCGTTGACCAAGGCGATGTCGGGCAAACGATCACCCACGTTCAACTCACGCCCCGGCCCCGCCGTCTTCGCCGGCACTAGCAAAGGCGCCTCGCCGAAGCCTGTTTTCCTCACGTGATCGATCCAGGCATCATCTGCTTTGACGCACAGACGAAACTCAACCGCGTCACCCGCTTTCACTCCGCTCAGCTCCGCATCATCACGCACCTCGAAACTCATCGTCATCGCCTCCATGTAGCCGGGGATTTTTTCATGCGAAATCGTCGCCTGCCGGGTTTTCGCATCGAAACCTTTAAATACGCCCCGCACCTCATAAACCGTGACCGGCTTGGGCGAGAGCACGGCGGTGGGCTCTTCCGAAAATGCCATTGGCACGGGCCCGTTTCCGACCGCTCCACCTACGACCATCCCGATGAATAACGCCCACTTCATAGCCCGCAAAAATGAGCCGTGGGTGGGCAACGCGCAAGGGACGCCCCTGCCAGTCACCTGAATGCTACAATTGGTTCGTTGCCTCGGATAAACGCCTGAAATGGTTTACGGCCTAGATGAAACGTTCGTTATTTTTACCACTGCTCTTTCGCTCTATTTTATTCGTTTTTATCCTCGTCGGCTGCGGGCAGTTATCGGGCCAGACTCCGCCACCTCCCGGCCCCGCGGACCAGCCGCCGGGCACGCCCGCGCCGACGGTCACGCCGGAGATGGGCGATGTCGGTGGCCTCTATTTCGGAAAAGCCCCCGACCCCAAAAGAACCCACCACTACTATATCGCCGCCGAACCCGTGCTCTGGGACTTCGCTCCGGAAGGCCAGGACTCTGTCTGCGGCCTGGCGCTTCCCACTTCCGTCCTGCTGAACCGCGTGTCATGGAAAATTCGTTACGTGCAATATGCGGATGCGAATTTCACCGCCCGCATCTTGCCTGAAAAACGACTGGGCATTCTGGGGCCCGTGCTGCGCGGAGTCACCGGCGACACCCTCGAAGTCACGTTTCTCAACCGCGCCTGGCTGCCGCTTTCAATGCACCCGCACGGCGTGAAATACGACAAGGACAGCGAAGGCTCCTACTATAAACCCAATCCCGGCCTGGGCTCGGCAGTCGCCCCGGGGGCAAAGTTCACCTACGTCTGGTATCTCGACGAAGCCTCCGGTCCGCGTCCCGACGAGGCCAGTTCGAAAGGCTGGCTTTATCACAGCCACGTCAATGGCGACGACGAGGTGAACTGGGGCCTCGTCGGCTCGATCATCGTAACTGATCCGGCCCGCGCGCGGCCTGATGGCACGCCGCAGGATGTTGACCGGGAAATGGCCGTGCTTTTCAAGATTTTTGACGAGAGCAATCCAGGCGGACAAGCGCTTGAAGAGGCCGACGAACTGCCGGCCAACGCCGTCCCGTCCGGCCCCGTGCAACGCACCTGGGCGGAAACCCAGCAGCTCCTCGAAGAAGGCCAGCGCCACGCGCTCAATGGACTCGTTTTCGGCAATCTCCCCGGGCTGGAGATGAATGAGGGCGAACGCGTGCGCTGGTATTTGTTCGCTCTCGGCTCGGAGAACGATTTCCACACCGCGCACTGGCATGGCCTGCGCGCCGTCGAGGACAACCGGCGCCATACCGACGTCGTGGAGTTGCTTCCCGCCAGCATGAAAGTGGCCGATACGCTGGCGGATAACCCCGGCCAGTGGCTGTTTCATTGCCACGTGACCGAACACATGAGCAACGGAATGTTTGCGCGCGTCACGGTGTATCCCGCCGCCGCACCGGGCGTGAGTCGCGAGCCGGTCGCAGCCTTCTTTGGCCTACCGGAGGCGCGGCAAACGTTGAAGATCGTGAGCGCGGAGTTCGCACCCGGGAAGACCGGCGATGGTGATGCCGTTTATCTCGACGGCGAAGTCACGGTGGTCGATCCGCTCCCCGTGGCCCGCACGATCTTCACGGTGAAAATCGGCGGAAAGAGCATCCAATTAAAGCCTGACGCCAGCGGCATCGCATCCACGGCGGACGGGCTGTTGCTCGTCAAAAACATCTCCCCATACGGCAATGGCAACGTCATGGGCGGGCGGCTCGCGTTCGAGCTCACGTTAAAGGGAGCCGGCTGGGGCGATGTGATCGCGAAAGGCACCGCACCCATCACGGTCGGACTTAACGTCGGCGAAGCGGTTCACACCGCCGACTGCATTTTAAAAAAAGCGGGGCCTTAATCAGAGCTGCTTGACCAGCACCTTTGGATTGCGGCCGCTTTCTTCGTAGGCTTTCAGGCGGGCTTCGGGGAGCGCGGTCTTTTCGGTTTCTTCGAAACCGAGCGCCGAGATGAAGAAGGAGTAGCTTTGCGTGGAGAGCGCGAGGATGGTGCTCACGCCTTTTTCCTTGGCGCGCATGCAGGCGAAATCGACCATCTTCCGGCCGACGCCACGGTTGTGGTAGAAGGGCAGCACGTAGAGCGAGCCGATCTCCGCGAGCTGCGGTTTGTCGGGATAAAAATACAGCGTGACGCAGGCGATGATGTTTTCGTCGATCTCGAAGACGTAGAACTGGTCGATATTTTTCTCGATGGCCTGCTGGGTGCGATGGAGCAGCTCCTCGCGCTTCACGGCGTGGCGGGTGAGGTTGTAGAGGAAACGCACGTCGCGCTTGGTGGCCTTGCGGATCTGCTGGTAGTCGTTCGCGTAGATGAGCGAGCCGACGCCTTCGCTGGAAAAAATTTCGTTGATGAGGCCGTCGAAGGTGCGCCCATCGACGATGTGGACGCGGGGCACGCCGGTCTCGATGGCGCGGACGGCGTGGATCGCTTTGCTGCGGGAGAGTTCGCTGAGGTGCTCGGGGTGGTCTTTGAGGAGCGCACGCAGGGCGTCCACGGCGATGTCGCGTTTGATTTCGCCGTTGATTTCGAGGCCGGCCTGCGGGGTGAGATAAATGATCTTTGACGCGCCGAGCGCCTCGGCGACTTCGGCGGCGAGGAGGTCGGAGTTGATGCGCAGGGAGCGGCCATCGGGGCCGTAGCCGATGGGCTGGATGATGGGGAGGATGTCGGCGCCGATGAGGTGGGCGATGAAGTCCTTGTCGATGCGATCAACCTTGCCGGTGAACTGCTGGTCCACGCCTTTGAGGATGCCGATGGCGAGGGCGCGCACGGAGTTCGTGATGGCGCACTTCAGGGCGTTTTGTGTGAGGCCTTCGAGGATGAGGTGCGAGACGCGGGAGGAGGCGCGGATGGCGAGGTCGAGAGTGGCGGCGTCGGTGACGCCGGTGCCGTCGGCATTGGTGATGGCGATCTTGCGGGTGACGGAGAGTTCGACGATCTGCTCGCCGATGCCGTGGACGAGGACGACTTTGATGCCGAGGCTGCGGAGCACGGCGATGTCCACGAGGAGGTTTCCGAAATTTTCGTCGGCGACGATGGCGCCGTCGATGGCGAGGACGAAGATCTGGCCTTGGAAGCGCGGGACGTATTTGAGAATGCCGCGAAGATCGGTGGGCTTGATCGTCGCGGTGGAGGCCGCCTGGGGAGAACCGTTGCCGTTGCTCATTTAATGTTGGCAACCTTCATCGGCGAAGCAGGGGGGCGCGTCAATAGTCGTGCGCGGGGCGGGCCGCGATCCGCTCAGGTCAGCGGGCGAGCGGCTGGGCGCTGCGCCATTTTTCGGCGGGGAGATTGGCGAGGGCGATGAGGACGAGCTGGCTGGCGACGAAGGCGATCAACCACCAGAAGGCGGCGTCCATGAAGCCGTAGCTGTGCAGGCCGACGCCAAGCATGTTGACGCCGAACCAGCTCCAGCTCGTGACGATGTTGCCAAAGACGGCGAGAGCCATGAGACCGCGCTGGCGGACGAGGCCGCCCCAGCGGGCGTGGAGGATGATGGCGTTCCAGATGACGATGATGAGCGCGCCGTTTTCCTTGGGATCCCAGCCCCAGAAGCGGCCCCAGGATTGATCGGCCCAGATGCCGCCGAGGATCGTGCCGACGAGGCTGAAGAGGGTGGCGAAACAGACGATGCCGTAAACCATGCGGACGAGGGCGTCGGCGGTGGCCTTGTCGAGCGAACGGGTGAACACGCCGCGCACAATGTAAACGATCGCGAGAAAGCCGGAGAGAAACGTCGCGGCGTAGCCGGTCGTGACGACGACGACGTGGGTCGCGAGCCAGAAGTTGGAATCGAGGACGGCGCGCATCATTTCGAGCGTGTCGCCGGTGAGGGCGAGGTGATGGGCGATGAGAAGCGTGCAGAAACCGACGAGGCCGGCAGCTACGCTACCGATGCCGTTTTTAAAGATGCGCTCAAGGATGAGGCAGAGGCCGACGGAGCCCCAGCCGACGAAGAGGGCGGAGGAGTAGAGGTTGGTCACGGGCGGGCGGCCTTCGAGCCACATGCGGGTGATGATGCCGGCGGTCGTCGCGACCCACGCGAGAAGCACGAGATAGAACGCGGATTTTTGGAGGACGACGGGCCACTTGAGCCAGGAGAAGACGGCGAGGAGGAACGCGAGCACGTAGAGGCTCATGCTGTTGTAGAATGGGGCGGCGGCGTTGAAGGCGGCTTCGACGTCGGTTTTCTTGAGCAGCGTGGGGAAGGATTTTTCCAGCTCGGCGCGGTAGAGACGGAGGATGGTGTTGAACGGCTCGGGATTTTGCTGCGTCCAGGCGTGGGCGAGGCCGGCGTAGGTGAGGGCGTAGGGATTGACGGAGCCGGTATGGAAGGTTTCGAGGAGGGCCTGGCCGGTTTTTTGCCAGCCGGTTTTGCTGTCGGCGCCGGAGAGCGGGGGAATGGCCAGGAGATTTCCGATCTGCGACATGCGGAGGAAATCACCGCCGACTTCCATGGTGAAGGCAGCGAGTTTTTCGTCGTGGGGCTTTTTGTCTTCGCGGGCGCGGACGGCGTCCACGGCGGCGGCGGCGTGTTCCTGCAGATAGGTGAGCGTGCCGAGGAAGTCGCTGCCGTCGGGCATGACGAGGCTGTGCTTCAACTGCTGATAAAGGATGACGTGGTCGCGGAGGTTGAGGACGGCGCGTTGGTAGGCGTTGCGAGCGGGGCCTTCGACGGATTCGGCGAGCGAGGCCTGGCGGTCAACTTCCGCGAGGTGGGTTTCGAGTTGGTGGTAGGAGAAGCGTTTTTTCCCGGCGCCGTCTTCGGGCTTGAGAGTGAAGAGGTCGAGGAGGTCGGGGTGGACGATCTCGAAGTGCTGGTAGGTATCGGCAATCTCGGGACGAAAGAAGACGTCGAGCAGCCAGCGGGTGGGCGTGAGGGATTCTCCGGACGGGGTCTTGAAGCTTTGGCGGCCTTGGAGGAGGAGGAGGGAGTTGCGCGCGACGCTGTCGAGGGGTTTGACGCGGCCGTTGGCGAGAACGGGGAGTTTGCCGAAGGCGTCGAGATCGTAGGCGGATGCGGAGCGCGTGGGCAGGAGCGAGCTGCCGAGGTAGAGGGCGCCGAGGAGGAGAACGAGAAGGGGAAGGAATCGTTTCATATCGAGGCGGCGCGGCGGCGTTTGGCGAAGAAGCCGAAGAGGTGGATGCTGAATTGGACGACGAGGCCGAGGCCCATCATCAGGCAGGCGATGTAGGGGAGCAACCAACTCGGGTTATGCACGACCTGGAGGATCGAGGTCTGGTCGTTGTTGGCGAAGCTCTGCTGGTAGAAGGTGAGGCCATCGTAGCGCAGCGGGTTGTTCATGTAGATGAGCACGTCGCGGTCGGTCTTGCCGTCGTCGGAGCGGAGATGGATTTTGCTGGAGAAATTTTTCGGGATGTCGGTGCCGGTGTAGCGGTCGTGGGAAAACTTTTCCAGGGTGATGGAGTAGGGCTGGTAGTTGCGCTTGAAACGCAGGGCGAGGCGCCAGGTCTTGCCGGCGTAGTCGAAGGTCTGCGGCTCGATCAACATGGTCGAGACGAGCCAGGTGCCGAGGGAGCCTTCGGGGCCGAAGAGCTCGATGGTGGCGGCGGGGAGGTTGCGTTCATTTTCCTTGTAGGTGGGCGCCATCGCGATGAGCGCGAGGCGGGCGCCGATGTCACGCGTGGCGGGCGCGGCGGGGGCGTTGGGCAACTGGTCGCGCATCTGCACGGTGGCGTTCGGGTAGTAGGCGTTGACGACCACGCGGAAGGGGAGCCTGGCAACCTGGATGGGTTCGCCGGCGGCGAGGCGTTTCTCGGGGATAGCGACGACTTCGTCCCACTGCGGATCGGTGGCGTCGATGATGGCGAGCTCGTTGTCGCGGGAGCTTTCGGAGTAGTTGCGCGTCTGGCCTTGGTCGAGGCGGAGCTGGTATTCCTGCTGCCAGAGGCCGGTGAGGAGTTCGCCGACGAGGAGCAGGATCAGGCCGGCGTGGGTGAGGAAGATGCCGGCTTTTTTCCAGGAGAGGGTGAAGCGGTAGGCATGCGCGGCGACGAGGTTCACGAGGAGGAGGCCGCCGATGAAGTAGCCGCCGGGGAAGACGGGAACGGGGAAGCCTTTGACCGGCCAGAGGACGATGAAGGTGCGGAAATATTTTTCCTGCACGGCCCAGATGCCGAGGTGAACCTGATCGAGCGTCGCGGCAAAAATCAGGATGATGGACAACGCCAGCAGCGAGACGGTGAGCTTGAGCGAGACGAAAAACTTGACGAAGGAATCCCAGGTGTCGCGCATGGCTCAGCGGGTTTTGACGGTTTTGAGGAAATCGAGAAAGGCGGCACGGGCGCTTTCGACTGTCGCATCGGGCCCCATGAGTTTGAAGAAGTAGCTCTGATCGGGAAGCGTCAGCACGGCGCCGAGGATGCGGGTCGGGCCGGTCGCGCCTTGGCCTGCGAAATCGATGACGGTGAACTGGAGGTTGCCGACGGCGAGGGGCGTGGCGGCGGCGGAGAGTTCGTCAGGCGAGAGGGCGGCGAGCTTGAGCTGGCCGCGCCAGCGATTGAGGTTTTGAGCGAGACCGCCGGCATCGCCGGGGAAGGAGACGATGGAGAAATCCGCCTCGGCGCCATCGGTGCCGAGCACGAGGAAACTGCCTTTGCGCATCGGGCCGAGGGGCTTGGCGGTCCAAGCGGCGGGTGCCTGCCACGTGAGCGGACCGGGATCGGCGGCGGGGGAGGTGGAGTCGGCGGGCAGTGCGGCCATCGAGGCGGGCGAATCCGCCGGCGCGATGACAGGGGGCGTTTCCTTGGGGACGCGGTAGGTGGCGATTTTTTCGTCGCGGCAGCCTGCGACGAACAGCAGCGCAAGCGAAGCGGACACGGGGAGGAAGGAGCGCAAAAACATCAAAGGAAACCCTTCCGGGATTAGCGCCCGGACTGCAAACCAATCCTCCCATCTATCAGGGAGCGTGGCGGGCGGGATTAGCGGGACAGCGCACGAGTCTTGAGCTGGAGGCGGAGATGGTTTCAGATGGGAGGATGCAACTCACACCCCTCGGCGACGGCGCGGTGCTCGTTAGTTTTACCGCGAAGACGGATCTCGCGGCGTTGGAAAAAACGACGGGAATCGCCCGGGCGTTGGCGGAGGCGTCGCTGCCCGGCGTGACCGATATCGTGCCGGCCTACGCAACCATCACCGTGCACTATGATGCGGCGAAGGTGCCGGTGGAGGCGCGTTCGCCGAGCGATCAGCTGCTGGCGTTGATCGATGAAGCGGCGGCGCAGGCGGTGACGCGTAAAAACAAGGGCGGGCGCGAGGTGGAGATTCCGGTGTGCTACGGCGGCGAGCACGGGCCGGATTTGGCGGAAGCCGCGCAACACGCGAAGATCAGCGAGGCGCAGGTGATCAAGCTGCATAGCACGGCGGTTTATCGGGTGGCGGCGCTGGGGTTTTCGCCGGGATTTCCCTATTTGATCGGATTGCCCGCGAAGCTGCATATGCCGCGTAAAACGACGCCGCGCACGGAGGTGCCGGCGGGGAGCGTGGGAATCGGGAGCACGCAGACGGGGGTTTATCCATTGGCGACGCCGGGAGGCTGGACGTTGATCGGGCGGACGCCGTCGAGGTTGTTTTTTCCTGAAGAAGCGTCCGCGCCGACACTGCTGACGCCGGGCGACACGGTGCGTTTCAAACCGATCACGGAGAAGCAGTGGGCCAAGGATGCGGTTGCGCCGAAGGCGGTGACGCCACCCAAAATAGCGAAGGTCTCGGCGCTGCTGGAAGTGCTCAAGCCGGGCGTGCTGACCACGGTGCAGGATTTGGGGCGCACGGGGTGGCAGCACCTCGGGATTCCGGTCGGCGGGGCGATGGACCGGCGGGCGGCGCGGATCGCGAATCTGTTGTTGGGGAACGCGGAGGACGAGCCGTTGCTGGAGGCGGCGCTGGTGGGGCCGGAGTTGAAATTTTTTAAGGATACTTGGATCGCGGTGACGGGTGCGGCGGTGGAGGGCGTGGAGACGTGGCGGCCGGTGAAGGTGAAGGCAGGGCAGACGGTTTCGCTGGCGCGGATTTCCGGAGGAGCGCGCGCTTATCTGGCGGTGGCGGGCGGGTTTGAG
>JAHFTG010000256.1 GCA_023269455.1 Opitutaceae bacterium
ATGTTGTTCTGGCTGAAAAAGGTCGTCGGGTTCTGGCTGATGCCGCTGCCGCTTTCACTCGGCCTGATCGTGGCGGGCACCGTCTTATGGCGATTCACGAAACACCGACATCTTGGCCGCTGCCTTGTGGTCGGCGGACTGCTGTGGCTGGGCGTGTGCAGCAACGAGGGCGTCGGCACTTGGCTCGTGCGCGGGCTGGAAAATCGTTTTCCCGCCATCCCCGCCCTCGCGGCGGACACTCCCTTGCCCGCGCCGCTCGCCCGTTGCCGGTTCATCATGGTGCTCGGCGGCGGCCACAGCTACGTGCCCGGCTGGCCGGCCAATAACGAACTGAGCCCGTCCGCCCTCTCTCGCCTCGTCGAGGCCGTGCGCCTCGCCCATCGCCTGCCAGACGCACGGCTCCTCGTGAGCGGTCCGCCCGATCCCGATGGCGGGCCCGCCCATGCTCGCGTGCTGGCCGATGCCGCCGTGTCGCTCGGGATCGCCCGCGAACGCATCACGGAGATCGACACGGCGCGCGACACCGAGAACGAAGTCGTGGCGTTGCGCGCCATCGCGGGAGACTCACCGGTCGCGCTCGTCACCTCGGCGTGGCACCTGCCGCGCGCGATGGCATTGTGCCATCGGCAGGGACTGGACGTGCTCGCCTGCCCCAGCGACTACGCCGCGCGCACCGTTGAGCTGAAGCCGAAAGATTTTTTCAACTGGAATGTGGGCGGCCTCGAACGCAGCACGAAGGCGTTTTACGAGTGGATCGGCCTGGGCTGGTCGCGTGTGCGCGGGAGGGCGTAAAAAGCCGTTGTTTACAAAGGTTACGGGCCTGCTACGGCATGACCTGCCATGCTTTCGCTCAAAAAACTCTTCGGTAAAGACGAGAAGTTCTACGACCTCCTCGAGGCCAGCGCCGAACAAGCGCTCAACAGCACCCAACTGCTCTCGAACTACCTCCAGCGCAGCCAGTCGTTTACCTCGGCCAACGACCTCGACGAATTCATCCAGAGCCGTCGCAAGGACAAGCGCATCACGCAGCAGATCACCGAGGAGCTGTGCAAAACCTTCGTCACGCCGCTGGAGCGCGAGGACATCGAGGCGCTTTCCCTCGCCCTTTACCGCATCCCGAAGATCGTCGAAAAACTCGTGGAACGTCTCTCGATTTATCCCGGTCGTCTGCCGCGCGAAGGCTTTCAAAAACAGACCGTGCTCCTCGGCCACGCCGCCGAAGCCGTCGTCTTCATGGTGAAACAACTCCGCCACGGCGCGAAGCTGAAGGGTGTTCAAGAGGCCAACGAGCGCCTGCAACACGCCGAGGGCGAGGCCGACAAGGTCATGCTCGGGCTGCTCAAGGAACTCTACCACGGCCCCTACGACGCCAAGGAAACCATGATCCTCCAGGAGCTTTTTGAGATGGCCGAGAAGGCCGTGGATCGCTGCCGCGACGCCGGCAACGTGGTCTTCCAGATCGTGCTGAAGTATTCCTAAGCCACCTCGAAGCGCGTTGGGCACAACGCGCTCCACCTCATGACGCTTTTCCTCATCGTTCTGCTGGCCGCCCTGGTGTTCGAATACATCAACGGCTTTCACGACGCCGCCAACGCCATCGCCACGGTCGTCTCGACCAAGGTGCTCACCCCGCGCCAGGCGATCATGATGGCGGCGGTTTTCAACCTCATCGGCGCGCTCATGGGCACCGCCGTGGCCACCACCATCGGCAAGGGCCTCGTTGATTCGCAGACGATCACCATGGCCACCGTGCTCGCCGCGCTCATCGGCGCCATCGCGTGGAATCTTTTCACGTGGTGGCTCGGCCTGCCCTCCAGCTCCAGTCACGCGCTCGTCGGCGGCCTGTGCGGCGCCGCGCTGGCCACGGCGAACAACAACTGGAACGTCCTCCACTGGTCGGTTTACAATCCCGCCAAACACGCCAGCGAAGGTCTTTGGCCCAAGATAGTCCTGCCCATGTTGACGTCGCCTCTCATCGGCTTCGCGGGCGCGGCGCTTTTGATGTGGTTGATTTATCTTTTGTTTCGCCGGGCGACACCGCACTTCGTCAACCGCACTTTCGGCAAACTCCAGCTTGTGAGCGCCGCATGGATGGGCTTCAGCCACGGCACCAACGACGCTCAAAAAACCATGGGCATCATCGCCCTCGCGCTTTTCACCGGCACGCAGGCCGGCTCGTTTGACCACCTGCCCGTCTGGCTGGAATTTCTGCGAACGCCCGAATTCAAGGTCGAGCGCTGGGTCATGATCGTCTGCGCGCTCACGATGGCGGCGGGCACGGCGGGCGGCGGCTGGCGCATCATCAAGACGATGGGCCACAAGATGGTTAAACTCCAACCTGTCCACGGCTTCGCCGCCGAGACAACCGCCGCCCTCGTGATCCAGACCGCCTCGCACTACGGCATCCCGCTCTCCACCACGCACGTGATCTCATCGTCCATCATGGGCGTGGGCGCGACCAAGCGCCTGAGCGCAGTCAAATGGGGTCTCGTTTCCCGCATCGTCTGGGCGTGGGTGCTGACGCTGCCGATCACCGGCCTGATCGGCTATCTCTCCTGCAAGCTGCTGCACTGGGCCGGAGTGTGAGTCGTTCCGGCTCGATGAGGCCGGAACTGATACTCACCTCCTTACGCCAGCGTCCTCAGACGTTGGCGCTCTTCTTGAGTTCTTCGCTGTGGCGGATGTCTTTCGCGCGGGCGAGGAACACCATTTCTTCGGCGATGTTCGTCGCATGGTCGGCGATGCGCTCGATGGACTTCGAGATAAACATCAGTTCGAGGGCGCGCGTCGTCGTCGCAGGATTCTCAACCATGAAACTGCTCAGCTCGCGGTAGAGCTGCTTGTTGATCGCATCCACTTCGGCGTCGCGGCGGACCACGGCGAGGGCTTTCTCGATGTCTCCGTCGAGGAAACAGTCGAGCGCGTCACGGAGCATTTCGAGCGCGATACCGGCCATGCGCGGCAGATCGATATAAGGCTTCAGAGGCGGCTCGGCGGAAAGCTTCACCGCACGCTTGGCAATGCTCGTGGCCTCGTCGCCAACGCGTTCGAGATCGTGCGATGCTTTCATGCCCACGATGACCAGGCGCAGCTCGGTCGCAATGGGCGCGCGCAGGTTCATGTAGCGCATGGCCTCTTCGTCGATCTTCACCTCCAGGGTGTCGATCTCGTCGTCGGCCGCGATGACGCGGTCGGCCAGCGCCACGTCGCTCTCGACAAGCGCCTTGACGGCGTCGCGCACCTGGCGGATGGACGTCTCCCCCATCAGGATCAGGTTGGAGCGGAAGGTTTCCAGTTCAGAGTCGAAGAAGCGTTTCATTGTTAAAAGGAGTGAGTAACGAGTAGCGAGTAGTGGGTAGCCGGAAGGTGGCGAATGGTGGATGCAGGTTGGCGAAATGCTCGCTACTGGCTACCCACTACTCGCACCTGGTCGTTTCGCTCAGCCGAAACGGCCGGAGACGTAAGCCTCCGTCTGGGGGTTGCCGGGGTTCATGAAGATCGTGCGCGTGTCATCATATTCGATGAGTTTGCCCATGTAGAAGAATGCCGTCTTGTCCGAGCAACGGGCGGCCTGCTGCATCGAGTGCGTCACGATGATGATGGTGAACTGTTTCTTCAGTTCGTGAATCAGCTCTTCGACCTTGGCCGTGGCAATGGGGTCGAGCGCGGAACAGGGCTCGTCCATGAGGATGATCTCCGGCTCGACCGCGATGGTGCGGGCGATGCAGAGGCGTTGCTGCTGGCCGCCGGAGAGGCCGAGGCCGCTCTCGTGGAGGCGATCCTTTACCTCGTCCCAAAGAGCGGCG
>JAHFTG010000257.1 GCA_023269455.1 Opitutaceae bacterium
CGATGAGTTCGAATTTTTCGCCGAGCTTGCGGACCACGATGGGCTGCAAGAGGCCTTCGCTACGAATGCTCTCCGCGAGCTCGCTCAACTGCTCCGGCGAGATCTCGCGACGGGCCTGATAAGGGCTGGGCGAAATGAGGTTCACCGAGACCTCGGCAAAACCGGGTGCCGCCGCGAGAGCGGAGGTGGGCGCGGGAATCGGCGCGGCGGGAGCTTTGGCCGGCGAGGCGCCGGAGATGAGACCGCCGAGACCTCGGCCGAGTCGGGATTTGGGAGCAGCAGCCATGATGGTTTTATTTTCCTCCGGGGATGAAGAGCGTCTGCCCCACCAAGATTTTGGAGGGGTCGGAAATCTTGTTCGCGTTGATGATGTCGGCGCTCTTGCTGCCGGTCTTGCGCGCGATCACGGCCAGCGTGTCGCCCTTTTGCACGGTGTAGCTGATGCCCTCGGATGGAAATTTATCGCTGAACGTCGTCGGCAGGGCGGCGCGCTGCGCCTGGCCTTTCGAGAGCGAGTCGAGCGCGGCGTTGGTCGCGTCGCCCAGTTTTTTGATCTGCGCGGCGGTGCGCTCGGCGAGGGCCGCGTCGCTGGCTTTGATCGCGCGGTTCAGGTCGGCGATGGCGTCGTTGAGCTGCTGCACGGTCGCGTAGGCCTGGGCGGAGTTCGCGGTCTGCGTGCGCAGGGCGGCGTTGTCGCGTTCGAGCTGCTCGATGCGCAGCGAAAGCTCGCCGACGCGCTGCGTGAGGAGCGTCATGTCGGCGCGCATGTTGGCCACATCGGTGTTGAGCGACTGGGCGCTGCCCGTGACCGCAACAAACGCCAGACCCGCGCTAAGGAACACTGTTTTCCACATGGACGCAGACGTTGCGCAAAAACCCGCGCGAAAACAAGTGTCGAGCCGGGAAGACTTCGGGGCGCTCATTCCGCGAAGCGCTTCGCGATCAGTTCTTCGATGCGCAGCTTCGACGAGACAACGTCTTCCAACTTCACGCGCGGGCTCAGTTCCAAAGTGAGCAGGTGCTCGGGCCGCCAGAATTCGCTGACCATGTTGAAATTGATGCGCCCGCTGCCGACAGACTGGTGGTCTTTGCCGTCGGGTGTCACGTCGTGCAGGTGAAAACCCAGTATGCGCGCCGCGTTTTTCTCCAGATGCGTGCGGTGCTCCAGCATGCCCATGCTCTGCTTGATGTCCGCATGGCCGGTGTCGTGCCAGTAGCCGCAGGTGTTCGGCTGCGCGATGCTTTCGAGCAGCGCGGGGAAATCGTCGTCGATGGGCAGCTCCTCGAATTTCTCACGGTTCTCCAGGCCGATGGAGACGCCGCGCTCGGCCGCATAAGTGCGGACTTCCTCGATGCTCGCCTTCACCTGCGACCAGTAAGGCACCATGTGCCTGCGCAGTTTTTCACAGGATTTCCGGAGCAACTCGCGGTAAACTTTATCGTCCGGCACGGTGACGAGCGGATTTTTTCGCACAAAGGCCTTCAGCTTGTGGGCCGGGTTAAACCAGAAAAATTTTACGCTCCCGAGATGCATCACGAGGACTTTGGCGCGCATCTGCGCGGCGAAATCGATGGAGCGCTTCGTGTGACGCACCCACTGCTCGTGCTCGCGATGATCGACCGACGAAGGCTCGAAAAGATTCGGCGCGGCCTGCGTGATTCCCGTGGGCAACGGGCAAAAATTATGCGTCGAGCTGATCTTGATGACGCCCTCTTCCACCGCGCGAATCAGGCCCGGCAGCAGCACGATGCGGATGCCGTGACTCAGCTCCGCGTGCGAAAACCCCAGATCGGCGATCTCGCGCAGCATGGCATATCCGTCCGTGTGGCGGAATGAGTTCCAACTGGTCGATAAAGCGAGGGAGGGTTTCGCCATGGGCGGGGAGATTCAAAAGCGCAGAGAGGCCGCGCTGGACAACCACAAAAAAACCGCGCCTCCGAATGACTTCGGCCGACGCGGTTGTTAAAAAAGCGATCTGACGTCCGCTTACTTGGAGTGGCGGTCGCGGAGCATCTGGGTGAAGGCCATGACCTTCACCTTGCGACGACGGCGCTCGGTGGGCTTTTCGAAGTAACGCTTGGCGCGCACATCCTTGATGATGTTCTCGCGTTCGAGCTTCTTCTTCATGCGGCGGAGCGCACGATCAACGGGCTCGTTTTTGCGGATTTTGATTTCGATAGACATGTTGGGAAAGAGGAAAGGTTCGGCGGAAAAGCTGAGGAATAGGCCAAACCGCATCCGGCACGTCAATGGCTTTTTTGGCCCATGCTCGCTTGCGGCTTGCGAAGACCGCCGCGCGACGTTGCCTAGCCCCTGTGCCGTCCGCCGATTCGAACTTCGTCCACCTCCACGTCCACACGGATTACAGCCTGCTCGACGGCGCCTGCCGGATCGACCGCCTGATGCAGCGCGCGTGTGACATGGAGATGAAGGCCCTCGCCCTCACCGACCACGGCAACATGTTTGGCGCAATCGAGTTCTACAACGCTGCCAAGTCCAAGGGCATCAAGCCCCTCATCGGTTGCGAGATCTACATCGTCGAGAGTTCCCGCCTCGAAAAAGCCGGCAAATCCGAGGACGGAAAAAACTACTATCACATGGGGTTGCTGGCCAAAAACCTCACCGGCTACCAAAACCTGCTCAAGCTCGTCTCCGACGCCCACCTCAAAGGTTTTTATTACAAGCCCCGCGCCGATCTCGAAACTCTCGCCAAATACGCCGACGGCCTCATCGGCTTCACCGGCTGCCTCGCCGCCATCGTCCCGCAGCACCTCCTGCACGACCGCTACGAGGAAGCGCGCAAGGCCTGCGGACGCTTCGTGGAAATCTTCGGACGCGAAAACTACTTCGTCGAAATCCAGGACCACGGCATCCCCGAGCAGGTTAAAATCATCCCCGATCTCCTGAAGCTCGCCGAGGAGTTTGGCCTGAAGGTCATCTGCACAAACGACGTTCACTACGTTAACCACAGTGACGCCGCCCCGCACGACGCGATGTTGTGCATCCAGACCGGCGCGAAGATCGAGGAGGAGAACCGCATGAAGTTCACCGGTTCCCAGTTCTACCTGAAGTCCCGCGAAGAGATGCTCACGATCTTCGGCGAACGCCCCGACTCCCTCGACAACACCCAGCTCGTCGCCGACATGTGCGACCTCACGATCCCTTTTCCGAAAGGCTCGGAGCGTTACCCTCGCTATCCGCTGCCCGTCGAGGTCACCTCGCGCAACGTCGCTCCCCTCGCCTACCTCGCCGAGCTCTGCGCCGCCGGCCTCACCCAACGCTACGGTTTCGATCCCGCCGAAGTCGCCACGCATCCCGTCGTCGCCGCCCGCCTCGCCCCGCTGCTCGCTCTCGCCCCCGGACAAAAACCCACGCCGCCCGACTACACCGGTCTCACGCAGCACGAAGAACTCGTTCTGCGCCTCCACTACGAACTCGCGATCATCGGCCTCACCGGCTTCGTGGACTATTTCCTCGTCGTCTGGGATTTTATCAACTGGGCGCGCACCAAGGAAATCCCCGTCGGCCCCGGCCGCGGCTCGGGCGCCGGCTGTCTCGTCGCCTACGTCCTCGGCATCACCAACCTCGACCCTCTTCGCTTCAAACTTCTCTTCGAGCGCTTCCTGAATCCCGAACGCGTTTCCCCGCCCGACTTCGATATCGACTTCTGCATGCGCCGCCGCGTCGAGGTCATCGACTACGTCCGCCAGAAATACGGCAACGACTGCGTCGCCAACATCATCACCTACGGCACGCTCGGCGCCAATATGGTCATT
>JAHFTG010000258.1 GCA_023269455.1 Opitutaceae bacterium
TCTTGGCTTCGCTGATGAAGGCCCGGACGAGCACACCCTGGCTGCGGCCTTTTTTGTAGGGGCGCATCCCGAGGCAATCGTGGGGGACGGCGTTTTTTGCGTGAATGAACGAAGCGAGTTCGGCGGGGGTTATAATCACGATTAAGAGTTGGGGTTGCCGAAAGTGTGCCAACCGCAACTAGGCGCGTCCAGAACGCGTTTTGAGAAAGCAAAGGAAAACCCGGCGGCGAACGGAGAGCCATCCCGTTCGCCGCCGGGTTTTGAAAACGCCGTCGCTTAACCGGTGTTCTTAAGACCTCCGGAAATACCGTTGATGGTCAGCTCGACGGCGGCACGGGTGGCTTCGTCTTCGGTCTTGCTTAATTTTCCGGCGCGCAGGCGTCGGATCAACTCCACCTGGATGTAGTTGAGCGGATCAATGTAGGGATTCCGCAACTGCACGGATTTGAGGAGGACCGGCTCGCCGGCGAGAAGTTGCTTCTGGCCGGTGATCGCGAGGATAGCCTGCTCGGTGCGCTCGAACTCGGCGGTGAGAATCGTGAAGATGCGCGTGCGGATCTTCGGATCTTCGACGAGGCCGGCGTAGAGTGCGGCGATGCCCATGTCGGCCTTGCGCATGGTGAGCTGGGCGTTGTCGATGAGCGTCTGGAAGAACGGCCATTCGGCGTGCATCTGGCGGAGGAGTTTGCGGGCCTTCGGACCTTTGCGCAGCACGGATTGCAACGCGGAGCCGAGGCCATACCAGCCGGGAAAATTAAAGCGGCTCTGCATCCAGGAAAACACCCACGGGATCGCGCGCAGGTCTTCGACGCTGGTGGTGTTGCGACGGAAGGTCGGGCGGGAGCCGAACTTGAGGTTGCTGATCTCGTCGATGGGCGTGGCCTGTTTCCAGAACACGAGGAACTCGGGATCGTCGTGGACGAGCGCCTTGTAGGCGGCGAAACCGGCGTCGCTCATCGTCTCGATGGCTTGCAACCATTCGGCGGGCGGAGCCACGGGGTCTTGCGCGGCCTGCGAGCCGAGGAGAACGCCATAGGCCATCTGTTCGAGGATGCGGTGCGCGAGGTCGGGATCGTGGTAACGCGTGGAGAGAACCTCGCCCTGTTCGGTCACGCGGATGCCGCCGTCGCGCAGACCGACCGGCTGCGCGAGGATGGCTTTCGCGGCCGGGCCGCCACCGCGCGCGATGCTGCCGCCGCGACCGTGGAAAAGCGTGACGCGCACGTCGTGCGCGCGGCAGACGGCGGCGATGGTTTCCTGTGATTTATAAAGCGCCCACGTCGCGGTGAAGTAGCCGCAGTCTTTGTTAGAGTCCGAGTAGCCCAGCATGATGTGCTGGTGGCGTGCACCGGCCGCGAGGAGCGGCGCGTAGCTCGGATGGGTGAAGAGCGTGGCGAGGATGTCGGGCGCGCGGTTGAGATCGTCGAGCGTCTCGAAGAGCGGCGCGATGGGCAGGGACGCACCCGCGAGTTTATGCAGCAGGGCAACCTCCAGCACGTCGGACACGGCGTCCGTCATGCTGATGATGTAGATGCCGAGCGCATCGGGGCCGAACTTCGCGGAGGCCAGCGCGGCGACGCGCAGCGGATCGAGGACGTTGCGCGTGGGCGCGGAGAGTTTGCCGAGGGCGGTCGCGCCGAGGAGCTTGGCGGAGGCAAGCGCATCGGCGAGGAGCGCGCAGCGGGCGGCTTCGTCGAGTTTGAGGTAGTCGGGACGGTTGAGCAGCTCGGCCACGGCGTTTTCGTGGTGGGCGGAGTGCTGGCGCAGGTCGAGGCGCGCGGTGTGGAGGCCGAAGATGTCGAGCTTGTGCTGGACTTCGCGCAGCTCGCCGTCGGCGAGGAGCGCGCCGCGTCCGGCTTTCAGGCTGGCGCTGATCACGTCAAAGGTTTCGCGCACGGCCTCGGCGGGCAACGGAGCCTCGGCGTCGGCGGCGGGATCGGCGAGCACGATGCCTCCCGAGGTCTCGGAAATGGCCTGACCCAGGCGTTCGCGCAGTCCTCCGAGAAGAAGGCGGTAAGGCTCGTGCGGATAACGGCTGCCGAGCTGTTCGACGTGTTTGGAGAGATGGCGGCTTTCCTTCAGCAAGCGGCGAACGGCGGGCGACGCGGCTTCGCGAAGATCGGATACGGTCAGCGTGCGCGAGAGATCGCGGACGGCGCAGCCAAGTTTTTCAAGGGCGAGTCGGCGGTGCAGGCCGAGCACCTGGGCGGTGACGGCGGCGGTGACGTTGGGATTGCCATCGCGGTCGCCGCCGATCCACGAGCCGAACGTGAGCCAGCGGGCGGGTGCCTTGACGTCGGGATAGTGAAGTTTCAACGCGCGTTCCATGTCGGCGTGCAGGCGGGGCAACGTCTCATAGAGCGTGCTCTGGAAATACCAGAGGCCGGTGCGGGCTTCGTCGGCCACCTCGGGGCGGGCGACGCGGCTGCGGTCGGTGAGCCAGAGCGAGGCGATCTCGCGCTCGACGCAGGCCGGATCGAAAACCGAGAGGTTGCCCGCCTCGGGATTGCCGCGCTGGCGGAGGATTTCGGCGAGGCGCTGGAGTTTGGTGAGGAGCGTGCGGCGTTTCGACTCGGTGGGATGCGCGGTGAAAACGAGCTCGATGGCGATGCGATCCACGAGCTGCTGCATGGCTTCGCTGCCGACGCCGCGCTGCTTGAGTTCGATCACGGCCGACTCGATGGACTCGCGCATCGGGCGGGCCTCGGGGGATTTGGGATCAGCCGAGAGACGGGCCGCACGGCGGCGGCGAAGGAGCAGGATGCGGAAGTTTTCCTCGGCGAGATTGACCAGCTCGAAGTAGAGCGTGAAGGCCATCGCCTGATTAAAGGCCTCGGCAGGCGTGAGCGTTGCCACGACTTCGCCCAGCGAAGTGGCGGCGGTCGCATCCCCGGCACGACTGGCCTTGGCGAGGGTGCGAAGACGCTCGACGGTCGCGAGCGTCGCGGGGCCTTCGATCTGCGTGATCACTCGGCCGAGCGAGGTGCCCAAAGTGCGGATTTCGGTCCGAAGCTGGGCGAGTTCTTTGAGCGCGGTGGATTTGCGGGAGACGGAGGAGCGGGCCATGTGGAGGGAGTCGAAAAGCGGTTCGCGACGGTGGGAGGTTTGCCAGACCCCTGAAAGCGAAAAGTGCGCCAGTCTCACGCTTTCCTCGCACATAACAGGATGCGGCAGTGGGAGCTTGCTTGCCGCGAAGACGCCGCCTTAGCTGCGGACCACCGTGACCAGACGCCTCCTGCCCGTCCTCCTCATCGCCAGCGCCTCGCTCCTTCATGGAGCGGTCGCCCTCCCTAAAATCTCGGCCCCGAATACGAGCGTCACCGACGCTGAAACCGTGTTCACCGGAGGCGCGCGCCTCACCTACGACAATCTCCTGCTGCTGGCCGACGAGATTCATTATAACCCCAAGACCCAGGTCGCCCATGCGATCGGGAGCGTCTCCCTCACGCGCGGCACGCAACGCCTGCTCGCCGACGAGCTCACCTACGACCTCAACCATAAAACCTACACCGTCAAAAACGTCCGTGCAGGCACGCCGCCCTATTATATCTCGGGCAGCGCCGTCGAGGGTGGTCCCGAATCCATCATCATTCACGACGCGATTCTCACGTTTTCTGATCCGAGCATTTTGACGCCCACGCTCAAGGCCGGCTCCCTCACCTACATTCCCGGCGCCAGCGTCAAAACCAACAACGCCCAGATCGGCGTAGGTCCTTTTAGGCCGATCCCCGTGCCTTCTTATAATCAATCGGTCAAAGACCCGATTTTCGCCTAC
>JAHFTG010000259.1 GCA_023269455.1 Opitutaceae bacterium
CGCTGAGGCGGAACGGGGCGGAGTGGCGGGAGTGGGGGTTGAGGGGGAGAAGGGCGAGATCGGGCTGGGCGACGTAGGCGTGGGGGTTTTCGCGGACGATTTGGGCGAGACCATTCGGGCCGATCAGGCTGGGGGCGGAAGTGTGTGGGGCTTTATTTGAGGTCCAGTCACCGATGCGTGGATCGTGCGCGGGGCGGATGCGCATCTGTTCGCGGTTTTCGAGGATGTGGTCGAGGTGGTCGGTGTCGCCGCAGGTGAAGGTGGGGATCGACGGGATCAGCGGTTTCTCGCCTAGGTAGAAGCGCATGAGGCGCGGGGTGTAGGCGTTGAGCGCGCGGCTTTCGGCGACGCCGGTGCCGATGGCGTTGGCGATGACGACGGTGCCGGCGCGGATGCACTGGAGCAGGCCGGGGATGCCGGCGGTCTCGCGGTCGGTCGAGAAAACGACGGGGTCGATGTAGGCGTCGTTGAGGCGGCGATACAGGACGTCCACGCGTTCGAGGCCGGCGACGGTCTTGAAGTAAACGCGGTTGTCGAGGACGAGGAGGTCGTCGCCGCGGGCGAGGGGGAGACCCATCTTGCGGGCGAGGAAACTGTGCTCGGAATAAAACGGATCGTGCGGACCGGCGGTGAGGACGACGATGGAAGGGGCGCGGTCGGTATCGGGCGCGAGGGCGCGGAGGGAGTCGAGGAGCTGAAGCGGGAAGTTGATGACGCTGTGGTAATCGGGGAGAGAGCGGTAGAGCTCGGCGGCCTCCTGGGTCATGAAGCGGCGGTTTTGCACCGCGTAGCTGAGGCCGATGGGGGTGTTGGCGCGGGTGTCGGTGAAGAACCAGCCTTCGGTGGTCTTGACGAGATCGAAGCGGAGGAGGGTGGCGGGGCTGGCGCGTCCCGGTTCGAGGCCCAGGCACGGGCGGCGATAGTAGGGATCGCAGAGGATGATCTCGGGGGAGAGCAGTTTTTGCGTGAGCGCCTGTTGACCGGAGTAGAGATCGACGAGGAGGGCGTTGGTGAAGTGCGCGCGCTGTTTGAGGGCGGCTTCGAGGAGGGTCCACTCATCGGCGCCGATTACGAGCGGCGTGGGCTCCAGTTCCCAGAACGGTAGTTCGTCGGCCGCCGGGTTGTGGTTGAGGTCGGTGAGGCCGGCGTCGCGGATGGAGAGACGCAAGCGGTTGCGCAACGGGCGGAGTTGCGCGGGATGCAGCGTCGGAAGGTGCGGCGAACGGGTCGGCATCAGAGGGCGCAATCAACGATGGTCAGGCGGCGGGAGCAAGCTTGGCGTCGGTCGCTTTTCGGGCTTTGCCAAAGGGAGGCGGTAGCTTGATGGAAAACGTGCCGACCTCAGTGGGGCGCGTCGAGGGCGCCGGGCTTTAGCATGGCAGCGAAAGGGGCTTTGTTGGCGGCTTTCATGTAGGCTTCGAGCGGGGCGATGCTGCCGTCGGCCACGCGGGCCTGGAGGCTTTGGTCCATCGTGATCATGCCGTCGGCGCCGCCGCCTTCGATGAGGGCGCGGATGTTGTTGATCTGGCCGCTGCGGATGGTGTTGGGCAACGCTTCGTGCTGGAGAAGGATTTCGTGGACGGCGCAGCGGCCTTTGGGGAGGCGCTTGCAGAGGAGCTGGGAGACGACGCCGGCGAGGCAGCTCGCGAGCATGACACGGACCTGATTCTGCTCGTCGGAGGGGAAGGCGTTGATGATGCGGTCGATGGTTTTCGGGGCGTTGTTGGTGTGGAGCGTGCCGAAGACGAGCATGCCCATGCTGGCGCAACCGAGGGCGAGCTTGATGGTCTCGAGCTCGCGCATCTCGCCGAGGAGCAGGATGTCGGGGTCGTGGCGCATGGCGCCTTTCAGGGCGGAGGCGAAGGAGCCGGTGTGCTCGCCGACCTCGCGGTGGACGATGGTGGACTGCTTGTTCTGGTGAACGAATTCGATGGGGTCCTCGATGGTGATGATGTGTCGCGAGGAGGTCGCGTTGATGTGGTCGATCATCGCGGCGAGCGTGGTGGATTTGCCGCTGCCGGTGGGGCCGGTGACGAGGACGAGGCCTTCCTGGAGGGAACAGAGTTTCTTGAGCGCGGGGGGGAGCTTGAGGTCGTCGAAGGAAAGGATTTTCGAGGGGATCTGGCGGAAGACGGCGGCCTGGCCCCAGTGGTTGTAGAGGTAGTTGCCGCGGAAGCGGGCGACGCCGGGGATTTCGTGGGCGAGGTCGAGGTCTTTGGCTTCGAGGAACTGGGTCCAGCGGCGGGGCGGGCAGATTTCCTTGAGGAGAACTTCCATTTTTTCGGCGGTGAGCGGGGTTTCGCTCAACGGGGCGAGCGCGCCGGAGAGACGGGCCTTGGGCGGGAGACCCACGGTGAGGTGGAGGTCGGAGCCGCCTTTTTCGAGCATGATGCGGAGGAGGGTGTCGATGGCGGCCATCTGGAAGGTTGAGAGATGAGGGTTGAAAGTTGAGAGATGGAAAAGGGCGGCGAGTGAGAGGCTGGGGAGCTGGCGTTGGGCGAGGCGATCCGTTGATCGGTCACTCAACTTTCATCTCTCATCTCTCAACTTATCTTCGCCTTGAGCATGCGGGAGGTGACGTTCTGGCGGGCGGTCTCGGCGGTGATGGCGCGGTTTTGGTAGAGCTCGAGGACGACGTTTTCCATGAGGCACATGCCTTCACGGACGCCGGTTTCGAGGACGTTGCGCAGGCCTTGGGTCTTGCCTTCGCGGATGAGGTTGGAGACGGCGGAATTGGCGATGAGGATCTCGCAGGCGAGGACGAGGCCGCCGCCGGTGCCGGGGAGGAGGCGCTGGCAGATCACGCCGCGCAGGCTCTCGGCCACGCTGGCGCGGATTTGCGACTGCTGGCCGGGAGGAAAGACGTCGAGGAGGCGGTTGAGGGTGGTGGCGGCGTCGCTCGTGTGCATGGTGCCGATCACGAGGTGGCCGGTCTCGCTGGCAGTGATGGCCATTTCGATGGTTTCGAGGTCGCGCAACTCGCCGATGATGATGACGTCGGGGTCTTCGCGGAGGGCACCTTTGAGCGCGGTGGCGAAGGACTTGGTGTGCGGGCCGACTTCGCGCTGGGTGATGTTGCAGCCTTTGGCGGGCTGGACGACCTCGATGGGGTCTTCGACGGTGATGATGTGGTCGGTGCGGGTCTCGTTGAGCTCGGCGACGAGGGCGGCGAGGGTGGTGGTCTTGCCGGCGCCGACGGGGCCGGTGACGAGGATGAGGCCGTTGTGGTAGCTGAGGAGTTTTTTAACGACGTCGAGGTTGCGCAGGCCGAGGTCGCCGAGGCGGGGGATTTTGGCGGGGACCATGCGATAGGAACCGGCGGCGCCACCTTTGTGAAACATGAGGTTCACGCGGTAACGGCTGGAAGCATCGAGGGCCAGGGCGTAGTCGAAGTCCTTGAGTTCGAGGAAGAGCTTTTTTTGGGGAGGAGTAAGGAGCGCGGTGTTGAGGCGGAGGGACTCTTCGGCGGTGAGGAGATGCTCGCTCAAGGGCGCCAGCCTGCGGTCACGGCGGAGGAAGGGACGGGTGCCGGCGGAGAGGTGCAGGTCGCTCGCGCCGTAGCGGGCGCTGTCGCGCAAGAGTCCGCGCAAGGCGGCGGCCAGGGCGTTGTCGTCCATCGCGCCGAGGGCGTCAAAGGGGAGCGAGGGGATTTTCGGCGGCCCGTCTTGGCCTGGGGCGACCATGAAGGGCGGCGCGGTGTCGCTGGTCGAGGCGCGGCGAGGGGCGGGGTCTTCGATGGAGGGGCGGAGGGTGGGCGGAGGTGTCGCAGGCAG
>JAHFTG010000260.1 GCA_023269455.1 Opitutaceae bacterium
GTGGCGCGAAGATTTTCGGAGGTGCCAAGCACCGGAATATCGGCGGGGACGGATTCGCCCGGGACGGTAACGATGCCGCAAAAGGCCAAGGGGTGGGCGGCTTGGCCGGAGAGATCGTCTATGAGGGAGCACGCTTCGTCATTCCAGCCGAGCACGGCGACGCGTTGGCGCAGGCGATCCACGAGGAGAGGGTGTGTAAAGATCGCGTAGGCGGCACTGCGCCATAGAAACATCAGTGCGAGAATGATGAGGTAGGCGAGCACCACGAACCAGCGGGAGATGGGGGGCTGGAAATGGAGGACGACGGAGAGACTGAGGTAGGCGGCGAGCCAGAAGGTGGTGCCTTTGATGATCAGGTTGAGCGCCTGGAATTTTCGGAGGAGGAGGCGTTCTTCGTAGAGGTTGAGCTGGGCGTAGGCCGCGATGAGGAAAGCGGTGCCGAGCAGGAGCAGCGGGAGGTAGTCGAAATAGCGGGCATCG
Source organism: Opitutaceae bacterium (assembly GCA_023269455.1). GTDB lineage: Bacteria > Verrucomicrobiota > Verrucomicrobiia > Opitutales > Opitutaceae > Rariglobus. Next base: position 481 of record JAHFTG010000260.1, read on the forward strand.
GGCACGTCGAGGCCGATACGGCCGATCGGAGTGGCGTAGCGCAGCCAGTAGCCGAGGGAGAGGCCGCCAAAAGCCACAAGCGCGTCACCCGCGAGAAGCAGGGAAGGCAGGATGATTTTGCGCAGGTGGGCGGAACGGGGAGCGGCCATGAAGCGGGACGATTTTATCGCGAAGGGCTTTGCAGGAAATCGAGGAGGAATGCGCCGGGCAACCAGCCTTTGGCGGGAATGTCGGCGCGAATCTCCGCAGGGAGAAGCAGTTCGGCTTGGCGGTTGCAGTCAACGGGAGACGGGCCGTCCGGGTGGCCCAGGAGCACGCCGTAACCGGTGCGCAGGCGCAGGTAAATGCTACTGACAGGAGCGGGTGCGGTGATCGCGGCCCAGTGGTGGCGCAGCCGGTCGGCGACGGGAGCGTTGTTCAGGGGTGCGCTGACGGCGGAGGCGAGAATGGCGGGACGCAGGTCTGCAAGCGGGGGGTGATACCAGAAGGATGACCAGGCGAACGAGGGATCTAGCAACCATTCGGTGGCGAAGGCGCGCACGGCTCCTGGCGTATCGCCCAGGCGGAGACGCGCCAGACCGAGACCCCAGTAAACGCCGCCGCGCTGAGGAGCGAGACGGGCGGCCGCGAGGAAATGCGCGGCGGAGTCGGAGGGCGAGTGGTCGAGGAGAAGCCACCCGAGATTATAGTGGGCGTAGTCGAGGGCGGGGTTTGCTTGGACGGTAGCCGACAGTAGGGTGATGGCGGCGTCCGGATCGAGCGGCACGCGGTGGGAAAACGGGCTGCCGGTGGTGAGGTGGGCGGCGAGCTGGTGCGGATAATACGGGTCGCCCGGTGCGAGGCTTATGGCGCGGCGCAGGCCGGTGGCGTAGCCGGCGGGATCGTCTTGATTAGCGTGATCGAGAGCGTCGGCGTAAGCCGAACGGGCGGCGAGGTCGCGGGCGGTCGAGATCAGTGCGGGCAGGAGGAGCAGGAGGCCGGCATAGCCAGCGATGCGGCTGGTGCGCGGCGGCGACGGTGCTGCGCCGAAAGGGCCGTTCCAGGCCGTCAGGTGGGCGGCGGCGAGCAACGCGAAAACGGGCACGGCGAAGGAGTGATCGAAGAGCAGGACGGTGCCAGCTCCTGCGAGTCCGGCGGCGAGCGCGATGCGCTCATGCGTCCACGGAGAAGCGCGCAAGCGGGAGACGAGGCCGGCGAGAATGAGCAGGCCCGCGAGGAGACCGGAAGCCCCCAATGTGGCCCAGAGCTGAACAGGCGAGTTGTGAAGCTGGAGGAAGTTGTCCACCGAGCCCGGAAGGTCGGCGCGCACGCTTGGAAAAACATAAGGCACCGCGCCTGGTCCCCAGCCCAGCGCGGGTCGCTCTGTGCCTAAGCGCAGGCCGCCGACAATCATGGCGGTGCGCTGGTCGTTGCTCTCCCGCGAAACAGGACTCCAGTGGCCGTGGAGCATGAGTTCGCGCAGGCGGGTGTTGGAGGCGAGCGCGCCGAGGAGGATGCTCGCGGCGAGCAGGCCAAACATGAGGATGCGCCCTCGTCGAATCAGGACGATGCCGCCCGCCGTGGTCGCGGCGACGGCGAGTGCCAGCACGGCTCCGCGGCTGCTCGACGAGGCGGCGGTGACAACGGCGAGCATCGCACCGACCGCAAAAAAAACGCGGACGCGTCCGGCGTGGCGGATTGCACCGACGGCAAGCCAAGTGGCGGCCAGCACTGCAACGCTGCCGGTGATGTTGCCATGACCGAAAGGCTGGTCGTTGCGACCGGCGGGCCAGTGAAAGCCGTTCCACGGTTGGAGCCAGAGCAAGAGGCTGGAACCGAGAACCATGAATATGAGAAGCCCGCTGATGCGCCAGGTGCGGTCGGCTTGGGTGGGTTGGAGCCAAGGCAAGAGCGCATAAGGCAAGGCGCACGCGCCGAGCACCGGAAGAAGATGCGGCAAGATCGCGCCGCTGACCGGACTGGCGAGCGCGGACACGGTGGCGCTGAGCGCGAGCAGAGCGAAGCCGGCGTCCAGCCAGCCGCCGAAGCGCGCGTGTGGATGGCCCCACGCGAGGCGATGCAGAGCAACCGCCACCGGCAGCAACCATCCGGCGGCGGCGAACGCGGCCCACGGCCACGCTTCGATACGCGTGGCGGAAAGGGGCAGCACCGTGAGGCCCAGAACCAAGGCGCACGTGATGGCCGCCAACAAGGCTGGCAGGATGCGGGAAACGGGTGAGGTAGAGATCACGGTTTCGGAGCGGTTGGCGGAAAAGAGGGACGAACGCCAAGCGGGAAAATCATGGCGGGGAGAGTGGAGGGGAACGTGCGTGCGTTGCAGCCCTAAAGATAAACGATGCGATGCACGACGAGTGGCGGGGGCGTGATGCTTGACGACGGGCCGGACCGGCGCGCAGCCTTGGGCGATGTTTAAAAATAGTGCCCTCGTGAAGCGGATGCTGCTCGTGGTCGTGATCATGGTGGTAGTGATCGTCGCTTTGGCGGTCGGGTGGCTCCTTCGCACGCATGGCGAGGAGGTTCATACATGGATGAATCGTGGATTGGGCTGGGTGCGCGGAGTTGGGCCGGTGACGTTTTTTGGGTTGATGGCGGTGCTGCCGGGGCTGGGGTGTCCGCTGACGATTTTCACGCTTTCGGCGGGGCCGGTGTTCGGGCCGGTGATGGGGTTGCCGATGGTGATCGCCTTGGCGTCGCTGAGTCTGGCGATCAATCTTTCGCTGACCTACTGGTTGGCGCGCTGGGCGTTGCGGCCTTGGGTCGAGCGGTTGTGCAACTGGCTTGGCTACCGCCTGCCCGTGGTGCCGCCCGAGGATCATCTCGGGCTGGTGATTCTGGTGCGCGTGACGCCGGGATCGCCGTTTGTGCTGCAAAATTATCTGCTGGGGATTTCGGGGATTTCTTTCGGGATTTATTTTCTGATTTCGTGGGTGGTCTCCACGTTGTATGCGTGCGCGTTTATTCTTTTTGGGAATGCGTTGATCGAAGGCAAAGGGAAGCTCGTGCTGGTCGCGGTGAGCTTGCTGGTGGCTTTGACGGTGGCGGTGAAACTCGTCCGCAAACACTACGCGAAGCGTAAGATCGCATGAAAACAGGCGGTGCCGAATTCGAGCTGAATTCTTCCGGGACCAGACCGGAGAGCGTGAGCGAGTTTACTCGGCGGGTGAAAACCGTGCTGGAAAGGGAAATACGGCCGGGCTGGGTGCGCGGCGAAGTTTCCAACCTGCGGGCGCAGGCGAGCGGGCATTTTTATTTTTCGCTGAAGGATGCGGGGGCGCAGGTGTCGGCGGTGATG
>JAHFTG010000261.1 GCA_023269455.1 Opitutaceae bacterium
GTAGTCGCACTACTCGCAAGCGCCGTTCTGCTTCTTTCGGGCTGCGGTCCCAAGGAAACTGCCGATACCCCTGCGCCAACGTCATCGACGTCCGCCTCCGGCATAAAGACCTACGCGCTCACCGGCGGCGACAGCATGAAGTTCAACCTCGCCCAAATCACCGCCGCGCCCGGCGAAGAAATCACCGTCACGCTCACCAACACCGGCTCCCAACCCAAGGCCGCGATGGGCCACAACTGGGTGTTGCTAAAAAAAGAGGCCGATGCCGCCGCCTTCGCCAACGCCTCCATCCCGGCCAACGCAACCGATTACTTCCCCGTGGATAAACAAGATGAAGTCATCGCCCACACCAAGCTGCTCGGTGCCGGAGAAAGCGACACGGTCACCTTCAAAGCCCCGACTGAGCCAGGCGATTATCCCTATCTCTGCACATTTCCCGCCCACTACCAGATCGGCATGAAGGGCGTTTTGAGCGTCCGCTGATCCCAGCCGAATGAGCAGTCAGCAAAATCCGCTCGCCGCAACCGCCGCCCTCCCGCCCTCCATCGGAACGATCAAACGCCTCCTGCCGTGGCTGGTGGCGATTTCGTTTTTCATGGAGTCGCTGGACATGACGATCCTGAACACGGCGGTGCCCACCATCGCCGGTGCGCTGGCCGTCGCGCCGCTGAGCCTGAAGTCGGCGCTCACCAGCTACACGCTGAGCCTCGCGCTGTTTATTCCGTTGAGCGGATGGCTGGCCGACCGGTTCGGCACGCGAAGGGTGTTCTCCACCGCAATCGGAGTCTTCGCCTTGGGATCTTTGCTCTGCGGTCTTTCGACGAGCGTGCCGTTCCTCGTCGCGGCGCGCATTCTCCAAGGCATCGGCGGCGCCATGATGATGCCGGTGGGGCGCATCGCCATCGTGCGCACGTTCGCCAAATCGGAGATGATCCGCGCGATGAGCTTCGTCGCCATTCCCGGGCTGATCGGACCCTTGATTGGCCCACTGGCGGGCGGTGCCATCGTGGGCTGGTTCCACTGGCGCGTCATTTTCTTCATCAACGTGCCCATCGGGCTGGTCAGCCTGTTTTTTGTTTATCGTTATATGCCGGACTACCGCGCCGAGCGGCGAGAGAAACTGGATTTTACGGGATTCGTTTTGTTCGGCCTCGGTGTCGCGCTATTATCGCACGTGCTGGAAGTTTTTGGCGAACACACCACGAGCCTGTCCGATGTGCTCGTCATGCTCTTCGTGTCGGTCGCCCTGCTCATCCTCTACGCACGCCACGCGCTGCGGACGCCGCATCCGTTGCTGCGCGTGTCGCTTTTCCGCAAGCGCACCTTTGGCACCGCCGTGACCGGGAGTTTTATATCGCGCCTCGGCATTGGCGGCATGCCGTTCCTGCTGCCGCTCTATTATCAGGTCGGCCTCGGCTACACCCCCGTGCACGCGGCGTTGCTCATCATGCCGCAGCCGTTCGCCGCCATGACGTTAAAAATGATCGTGCCACACATCCTCAACCGCTTCGGCTACCGCCAGATTCTCATCTACAACACGATGGCTCTTGGGTGCCTCATCGCGTTTTTTGCGACCGTCACAGCGGCAACTCCCGTATGGGTGATTCTCGCGCAAGCTTTCGCGTTCGGATTTCTGATGTCGCTGCACTACACGAGCATCAACTCGCTCACCTTTGCCGATCTCGACCCTGCGGAGACCAGCATGGGCAGCAGCATGAGCAGTGTCGCCCAGCAGCTCTCGATGAGTTTCGGCGTGGCGACCGCCTCGCTCCTGACCGCGCTGTTCATCGGTTTCGAGCACCACGCGGCACCGGTCGCCCCGTCCATCATATCCACCGCGATTCGCAGCAGCTTCGTCGCCTTGGGCGTCATCACCTTGACGACCGCCCTGCTCTTCCGCCGGCTTCAGCCGGGCGATGGTGACAACGTGAGCAGCCACAAAACACCGCCCGCGCCCATCGAACCTGCCCGCGCCTAAACGCCCGGGAGATACTTACAGCTTCGCCGCCGCCGCTTCGTCCACCAGCCAGACGACGCGATCCGAGCACGTTTGCAGAATCTGTGACGGCGCTTTGCTCGGGTCGAAAGGTCCGCGCATCACACGGTGCAACGCCTCGGCTTTGCCCGCGCCGAGCGTCATCACCACGATGAGCCCGCAGGCGCGCAGACCCGCAGGCGTGATCGTAAGGCGCGGCCCCTTGCCGGGCACATCAAGTGAGGCAAACGGCAGGTTGCCGTCGTCTTCGAGCAACGGGCTGCCCGGGAAAAACGAGGCGGTGTGCGCATCGTCACCCATGCCAAGGAAACACACGTCGTAACCTTTGCCCGGTCCTGCGAGAATCATCATCGTCCGTCGATACGCCTCGGCCGCGGCGGGCGGTTCGTAGGCGACCACCCAGGGATGCCGATGCTCCGTCGGCACGCCGAGCGGTTCGAGGAGCAGACGCTCGGCGTTGCCGAAGTTACTCTGGTCGCTGTTGAGCGGCACATGGCGCTCGTCGCTCACCGTGAAGTGTGCGCCTGCCACGACCTCCGCCGGAAGCGCCTGCGTCGAGGCCACCCAGCGATACCAATCCTGTGGCGTCGAGCCGCCGGTAAACGCCCAGGTGAAGTTTTTCGACTTCGTGCCGGCGTGTTCGGCAACCGCGAGTTCGACGGCTTTGGCGAAAAGTTCTTCCTTGGCGCCGACGATGAGGCGGCCGTAATCGGTGGTTTGCTCGGTCATGCGAAAACGAAGTCGGGACGGGTTTGAATTTAGAAAAACATCGCCTCACCCAAAGCCGCCTCGGGTTTTAGCAGGCTCACTGCCGTGGACAGCGTCGTGCGGCCAGTGCCGAAATCAGCCTCAAAGTGCGCGCTGCCTTGGACCAGATCGCCGGTCCAGCGGAAGTGGTGGCCGTTGGCGTAAGCGAAATTCAACTCGAACGAAACGCCGTCCTCGCGCGCCTCAGTCGTCATCGCCAATTGTGCTCCGTTCGCGCTACAGGCTTCGAGCGGGGTCTTGAGCCAGCCGAGGAGCACGGTGGCCTCGGCGGTCACGGCAGCCTGGTGGCGCAGGGTCACGCGAGTAAGCCCATCGACGATCCTCGCCGGCTCGTAGGCGCTGAGAAACTGCCCGAGCGTCTGGCGCACCGGCAGCAGGCGCGCGTAGGCGAGATCGCGCACCACCTCGGGGCGCGGCCAGGGAAACGTAAGCGCATCCACCGGCACCACCGCGCTGTCGAGCAGCACGCGTTTCGCGCTGCCGAGCAGGAACTGGAACTGGTTGATGCGCGCGCTGGAGACGAAGCGGTGCGCCCAATAATAAAGCGGCAGATCCGTCGAGAGGCAGATGGAAACCTGGTTTTCGATGAACGTGCGCGCTCCGAACGAATAATTCAGCATCACGAATTCGCAGCAGCGGGTGTCGCCCTTCGATTTACCAAGGTGGCACTCGCCGTAAACCTTGGCGCGCACCTCGGCGACGGCCGTGTCGTCGGCCATCGGGCAGAGCACGACGACGCGACACGGGTAGCGGCGCGAAAAGACCACGGCGGTCTGAAACTGCGCGACCGCATCCTCGACGGAGGTATTGAGGCCGAGGTGCAGCACGAAGTTGACCTGCGTGGCCTTGGCGTCGTCCGAGGCGGGCGCGGCCCCGCCCTTGGCGGCGGTGTCGGCCCACATGCTGGTGAGACTGTGCTTGATCGCGCCGACGGGAACCTCGATCCCCGGAAGGGCGTTGAAAATAGCGGACATGGAAAAAATCGCTTACGGCTGGC
>JAHFTG010000262.1 GCA_023269455.1 Opitutaceae bacterium
GCCTTTGGTGACGCGGCCGGCTTTGCCGGTGCCGGAAATGCTGGCGGGGTCGATGCCGGTTTCGGCGGCGACGCGGCGGACGGCGGGGGATTCGGAAGTTACGATTTCAGATTTACGATTTACGATTTCGGCGGCGGGCGCAGATGCGGCTGCGGTGACAGAGGTATCGATCACGGCGACGATTTCGCCGATTTTGACCTCGGTGCCGGGCTGGACTTTGAAGGTGATCTTGCCGGCGGAATCGGCGACGCCTTCAGAGGTAATCTTGTCGGTTTCCAACTCGAAGAGGGGCTGGTCTTTTTTGACTACAGCGCCGTCGGTGACGTGCCACTTGGCGAGGACGCCGGAGTTGATGGATTCGCCGAGGGGCGGGATTTTGACTTCGATGAGGGACATTGGGCGGAAGAGAAGTAGCGAGTAGTGAGTAGCGGGTAGTGAGTAGTCGGCAGCGAGCGGCGGATTGGAGTTTCGAGGGTTAAATGCTCGCTACTCACTACCCGCTACTCGCTACTTTTTCAGAGGGTGAACGCGTCTTTGAGAAAGGCGGCGAGTTCGCGTTTGTGGACGGCGAGGGAGCCGACGGCAGGCGAGGCGGAGGCGTCGCGGCCGGCGTAGACGGGCTTGCGTCCGAAGATTTCCTCAAGCTGCGGCGCGATGAAGCTCCATGCGGCGTTGTTCTGGGATTCTTCCTGGCACCAGATGAGTTTCGCCTTGCCGGTGGCGGCGGCGATTTCGGAGAGCTTGGCGCGGTTGAGCGGGTAAAGTTGCTCGATGCGCACGATGGCGGTGTCGGTGATCTTGTTGGCAACGCGGTAGGCATCGAGGTCGTAGTAAACCTTGCCGGAGCAGAGGATGATGCGCTTGGCGGATTTGGGCGCTTGAGGATCGTCGATGATTTCCTGGAAGGAGCCGGTGATGAAATCATCGATCTTCGAGGTGGCGGCGGGGAGGCGGAGGAGCGACTTGGGCGACATGACGATGAGCGGCTTGAGGAAGTCGCGTTTCATCTGGCGGCGCAAGGCGTGGAAATAGTTCGCCGGGGTGGTGATGTTGGCGACCTGCATGTTGTCCTCGGCGCAGAGTTGGAGGAAGCGTTCGAGGCGGGCGGAGGAGTGCTCGGGCCCCTGGCCTTCGTAGCCGTGGGGGAGGAGGAGAACCATGCCGCTCATGCGCTGCCATTTCGATTCGGAGGAGGCGATGAACTGGTCGATGACGACTTGGGCACCGTTGGCGAAATCGCCGAACTGGGCCTCCCAGATGCAGAGCATGCGGGGGTAGTCGAGCGAGTAGCCGTAGTCGAAGCCGAGGACGGCGGCTTCGGAGAGGTGGGAGTTATAAACGCAGAAGCGCTCCTGCTTGTCTTCGAGGTTGAGGAGCGGGACGTATTTTTCGCGGGTTTCGAAATCGTAGAGGACGGCGTGGCGGTGGCTGAACGTGCCGCGTTCGCAGTCCTGGCCGCTGAGGCGGACGGGCGTGCCTTCGACGAGCAAGGTGCCAAACGCGAGGGCTTCGCCGAAGCCCCAGTCAACCGGGCCGTTTTCCTTGTGGGCCTGGATGCGGGTTTCGAGGAAGCGTTTGATCTTGGGGTTAACTTTGAAGTTGGCGGGGATCTTGGTGAGACCGGCGACGACCTTGTCGATCACCTCGGCGGAAACACCGGTGGGCACGGGGACGTGGCTGTAACCGGGTTGGTAGATGGCGTTGGAGCCGCGGAGCGGGTCGCCTTTTTCGCCGGCGGCGAGGCGGGCGGCCTCGGCGGCCTTGGCCTTGTCGAAGGCGGCGTCCATGGCGGCGGTGTATTCGGCCTTGATGGCCTCGACGCCGGCGGCGTCCACGGTGTCTTCCTTGACGAGACGCTCGGCGTGGGTGGTCGAGATGAGCGGGTGGGCGGCGATCTTCTTGTAAAGGACGGGCTGGGTGAAGGCGGGTTCGTCGGACTCGTTGTGGCCGTGACGACGGTAGCAATACATGTCGATCACGACGTCGCGCTGGAACTTGACGCGGAAGTCGAGGGCGAGGCGGGTGACGTAGCAGACGGCCTCGGGGTCGTCGCCGTTCACGTGGAAGATGGGGGCCTCGATCATCTTGGCGACGTCGGTGCAGTAGCGGGTCGAGCGGGCGTCGGCGGGGAGGGTGGTGAAACCGATCTGGTTGTTGATGACGAAGTGAACGGTGCCGCCGGTGCGGTAGCCGGGGAGCTGGGAGAAGTTGAGCGCCTCGGGGACGACGCCCTGGCCGGCGAAGGCGGCGTCGCCGTGTATCAGGAAAGGCAGCACGCGTCGGCGCTCGACGTCGCCGCGGATGCGCTGGCGGGCGCGGGCCTTGCCCTCGACGACCGGGTTGACGATCTCAAGGTGGGACGGATTGGCGGCGAGGCGGACCTCGATGGTCTTGCCGCTCACGGTCTTCAGCTCGGCTTCGTAGCCGAGGTGGTATTTCACGTCGCCGTCGCCGCCGACGGAGTGGGGGATGTAGTTTTCGGAGAACTGCTCGAAGAGAACGTCGAAGGGCTTGCGCAGGATGTTGGTGAGGACGCTGAGACGGCCGCGATGGGCCATGCCCATGACGATCTCTTCCACGCCGAGGTCGGGACAGTGTTCGATGAGCGCGTCGAAGGCGGCGATCATGGTCTCGCCACCTTCGAGCGAGAAGCGCTTCTGGCCGACGAAGCGGGTGTGGAGGAATTTCTCGAAGAGCTCGGCTTTGAAGAGACGGCGGAGGATGCGGACCTTCTGGTCGCGGGTGAAGGAGGGGCGGTTGTGCGAGGCCTCCATGCGGGCCTGGAGCCAGTCGCGGGCGTCGAGATCCTGCATGTGCAGGTATTCCACGCCGATGTGGCCGCAGTAGGTTTCGTTGAGAGAAGTGATGAGCGAGCGGAGCTTCATCTGGCCGCCGCCTTTGAAATTTCCGACGGCGAAGGAGACGTCGAGGTCGGCGTCGGTCAGGCCGAATTGCTGGTAGTTAAGGCGGGGAAACGGCGCGGGCGGTGGGCTGAGCGGATCGAGATGCGCCTGCATGTGGCCGTGGGCGCGGTAGGCGTTGATGAGGCGCAGGACCTGGGCCTGCTTGGAGCTGTCGATGACCGAAGAGGTCGCGCCTGCACCGGCGGCGGCGGTGAGGCTGGTGCCGTTGCTGCCGAGGCTGAAGCCTTGGAAAAAGGCGCGCCACGTGGGATCGACGGCGTCGGGGTTTTCGAGCCAGGCGTTGTAGGCCGCCTCGATGACATCGGAGTTGGCGCGCGTGGGGAGGGTGAGGGAGTTCATGGAGATAAAAAAGCAAACCGGCGCGACGTTAGGGGGTGGCGCGCACGGCTTGCTTATGGGCGGAATAGTGATGAAAAGTAGGCGATATGGTTGTCGATGACCTCACTTTACTCAAGCGCGTTCCCGCTACTTTGGCCGTGTCGGATGCGATGTGAAATTTTCTAACCCACGACGTAGGAAGCTTAATTAGTTATTATGATTCAGATCGAAGCAGAGATCAAAGCCTCTCTACTGGCACTCTTGGCCGGTATTAAATCTTCTCATGGCGATGTGATCGCGGCGGAGATGGGGCGGCTGGACGATTTTTTGGAGGCTGGGCGGAGCACATTGCATCCACAACTTGTTCATTTTCTAGAGAAAAGGAGCTACCCGAAGGCGGTGATGTTTTTGGGTGGCGAGAGCGATATTCCGGTGGGTATCTGCGGTGGCCGGGCGGGGCGCGGAGTGGCCTGAAATGGGTGGCGCCATAAGATAAACCACCACTACGCATCT
>JAHFTG010000263.1 GCA_023269455.1 Opitutaceae bacterium
TTGGATTCGACCAGATTCGCGCCTAATAAACGGTTGGCACGCATGAGCAGGGAGCGGTGTTCGGGACTCATGGCGGGTTGGGATTAGGCGGCGGTTTTCTTGACGAGCTTGGGTTTGCCTCCGTGGGCGATCACGCGTTTTCGCAAGGTCTGGGTGAGCGCATCCAAGCCCTCACCGTTCTCACAGGAGATTTCCACGATCTCGACTTTATGGCGGCGCTTGAATTTCGCGAGGTTGGCCTTCGCGGCGGGCAGGTCCATTTTGTTGGCCACGACGACGCGCGGTTTTTCCAGCAAGGTCGCGTCGTATAATTCGAGTTCGCTGAGAAGCGTGGCGTAATCCTCGCGCGGGTCGCGGTCGTCCACACCCGCCATGTCGATGAGGAACATGAGCAGCGTGCAGCGCTCGATGTGGCGCAGGAAACGGTGGCCGAGGCCGCGATTCTCGCTGGCGCCCTCGATCAGGCCGGGGACGTCGGCAAGGAGCAGGCGGTCATAGCTTTTCGGATATTCGATGACGCCGATCTGTGGATGCAGCGTCGTGAAGGGATAAGCGGCGGTCTTCGGGCGGGCCTTGGTGATGCGCGTGGTGAGCGAGGATTTGCCGGCGTTGGGGAAACCCACGAGGCCGATGTCGGCGATGCTCTTCAGCACGAGTCGGAACTTGCCGGCCTCGCCGTCGTGGCCGGGGTTGGCTCGTTTGGGGGCGCGATTGGTGGGCGTCTTGAAGTGGGTGTTGCCCCAGCCGCCGTTGCCGCCTTTGCAAAGAATGATCTGCTGGCCGTCCTCGATGACTTCGGCGACGACCTTGCCGGTCTCTTCGTCGATCACGACGGTGCCGAGCGGCATCTTCATGATGCAGTGCTCGCCTTCCTTGCCGTGGCAGTCGGCACCCTGGCCGGGCTCGCCGCGTTCGGCTTTCCAGTGCGGCTTGTATTTGTAGTCGATGAGGTTGTTGACGTCGTCGTCGCCCACGAGGATGACGTCGCCGCCGCGACCGCCGTCGCCGCCGTTGGGGCCGCCCCAAGGCTCGTATTTTTCACGGCGGAAGGCCACGCAGCCGCGGCCACCGTCACCAGCTTGAACTTTAACTACGCACTCGTCGACAAACATGAGGGCGATGCTGCACAAAGAAACGCGCTTGCCAAGGGGGGCGTGCTTATTCCCTCGAAAATGATGCCGCCGCCAGGAATCCGCACATAGCGGATCCGGCGGCTGGGCGGTCACGGTCGATCAACCGACGACGGCCGAATTTTTGCGATTGATGGACCCGACGAGTCCACCGAGATCCTCGACGATCCGTTTGAGTTCGGCCGATTGAGCGGTGAGCTCTTCGGCGGCGGCGGCGCTTTCCTCGGCACCGGAGGCGTTGGACTGGGTGACTTTGTCCATGGCCGAGACCGCCGTGTTTAGCTGGCCGATGCCTTGGCTTTGTTCATGCGACGCGGTGGCGATTTCGGCGACCAGCGTGTCGACCTTGCGGGCTCGATCCACGATTTGCTGCAAGGCCTGCGCCACACGGTCGGAGATCTTGACCCCATGGTCGCTCTTGCTGACGGAATCATCGATTTTTGCCGCAGTTTCTTTGGCGGCTTGGGCGGAACGCTGGGCCAGATTTCTCACCTCCTCGGCCACGACGGCAAAGCCGGCGCCGACTTCGCCGGCACGGGCGGCTTCGACCGCCGCGTTGAGGGCAAGGATGTTGGTCTGAAAGGCGATTTCATCGATGTTCTTGACGATCTTGGCAATCTCACCGGAAGAGATATTGATCGCATGCATAGCCGCCTTCATGTGCTCCATTTCAGATGCGCCCGTGTCGGCCGCAGTGCGGGTTTGGGAGGAGAGGTCCTTGGCTTGTGCGGCGCTTTCGGCATTCCGCTTGGTCATCGAGGTCAACTCTTCCAGTGACGAAGACGTTTCCTCCAGCGAGGCGGCCTGTTCACTGGCACCCTCGGCCAAGCTTTGCGCCGAGCCCGATACCTGACCGGCGGAGGCGGCGACTTGCTCGGAGCCGGAAGTGAGGTCGTTGGTGATAACACGAAGAGGAAGCGTGATGCTGCGGGCAATGATCCAACTGAGCCCAAGCGCGAGCACGAGGGCGGAGAAGCTCGCCACCAAAATGGAGTTCTGCGCCTCCTGCATCTGGAAGTTCACTCGAGGCCCGAGCCGATCCTGATCGGCAATAAATGAAAGTTTGAGCTGCTCGACCGCGTGGTCGACCACGTCGCCGATCGGAACCATGCGCTGGTTAATGCCGGCCAGTTCATGGGCATTATGACTTTCGGTGGCTTTCTGAAGCTCTTTGAAAAGCGCGCCATAAGCCTCGAACTGTTCTTCCGCTTTCGTGATATCCGCCCGACGCTCCGGCTCCAAGATCGTCTCCTTTCCTTTTTCGAAAAACTCGACAGCTTTCGCCCGGCGCTGATCAAACATGGCGACAGCCTCAGCCCGCGCTTCGGCTTTGATGGAGATACGGTAGTTTTTGATCGCGATACGCGCTTCCAGCACATTGGCCTGAATGCGTCCGGCCAGATTACTATGGCGGGCATCCGCTCGATAATCGGTAAATTCATTGAAGGCACGGTGCAGCCCTTCGTAACCCAGGAACGCCACGGTGGACAACACGACGAGCACGGTCGCAAACCCGGCGGCGATCCGACGGCCAACCGTCCATCGTTTCATGCCATGATTGGAGAAATGCCACGCGCTCCCGAGCACAAGCGCCAACCCCAAGACCGATCCCAGCATCCATAGATTCAGATCGGATTTATACTCCACGACGGCAGGCACAGGAGCCGCAGGTGCGGGCTCGGCGACATGGGTGGCATGCGTATCGGCAGATGACGCATCTTGAGGCTCGTTGGCGGGGCCGCCGGTGTAGGCGAGCAGTTCGGCCAGGTTGGCCGGCTCGCCGAGCCAGTTGATGCCGCCGGTTTCCAGATCGTAAACGCCGCCGACGACCTTGAGTTTTCCGGCCTTCACCCGTTCACGGATGATCGGACTCTGGGCGAAAAGGGTATCTATGGTCTGCCAGACATTCAGCCTCACCGCCTCGGCGATGATATGATCGACACCGGCGCCCGGGTTGGCCGCACGGGCCTTGTCCGCGGCCGGCGCGATTTGGGCAATCGCCTCCGGGATGTTGCCATGCACTTGTGCCCCCGTCACCACGGCGCTGACCGCTCCGCATTTCACATGGCCCAAGACGAGGAGCAACGGCGCCCCGAGGTGCTCGACCCCATACTCGACGGAGCCAAGTTCGTTGGCGGCGGCGACATTGCCCGCGACACGCACGGTGAAGACATCCCCAAGCCCCTGATCCAACACGATCTCGGTGGGCACGCGTGAGTCGGAGCACGAGATCACGGCCGCAAAAGGATTTTGCCCGGCAGTCAACGCAGTGCGGCGCGCGATGCCCTGATCAGGGTAGAGCGGCTTGCCGGCGGCATAACGGGCGTTGCCTTCTTGCAAGGATTTGAGCGCCTGGTCGGCCGTCAACGAGGTGGCCGCGGAAAGGGATGAAGCGCCCACCGTTCCTACGAATACGGCGACGAGCAATGTCAGCAGGAATCGAATGCCAATAGTGAGTGCTAGATCACGTGAAAGCGTGTGAGTTTTCATGGCAGGAAGCAGATAAGCAAAAATGAGTGCGCGGGGTTGTGTTCACATCGTTCCTTTTGCTTTCAGATCTGCACCTGCTCGGAAAAGCGACCATGTTGAAACCAGCACGCCGACAATGAGTTCAGAT
>JAHFTG010000424.1 GCA_023269455.1 Opitutaceae bacterium
CCCTCGAAAATAATCTCCTTCTTGCGACGGATGCGGGAGGCGGCGTTGCGGGTGATCTTGCCTTCGGTGACAAGACAGCCGGCCACAAAACCCTTCGCGAGCGGGAAGGTCGCGCGGACTTCGGCGGCACCGGTCTTGGTTTCTTTGAGATCAGGATCGAGCAAGTCGGCCATCATCTCGCGGACCTTGTCGCCCAATTCGTAGATGATGCCGTAGGTTTCGATGCGGACGTTGTGATGCTTGGCAACAGGCGTGACGCCGTTTTCGAGCTTGGTGTTGAAACCGATGATGACGGCTCCGGCGGCGCTGGCCATGAGGACGTCGGTCTTCGAGACGAGGCCGACCTCGGTGGAGACGATTTCGAGCGAGACCTTCGAGCTCTTGATGCCTTCGAGGATGTTGCGCACGGCCTCGGTCGAGCCGAACACGTCGGTCTTTACGATGACCTTGAGCACCTTGGCCTGGGTCGCGGCGATGTTGGCGAAGAGGCTCTCGACGGAGACTTCCTTCGGCGCGGCATCGGCGGTGCCGGTGGTCTTGCGGATGAGATGTTGAGCATCTTCGGCCAGGCCTTCGGCTTCGCGGGCATTTTTCACGGTGGTGAATTCGGCACCGCTGTCGGGCGCACCAGACCAGCCGATCACGCGAACGGGCGTGGAGGGAGGCGCTTCTTTGAGATTCTTGCCCTGATCGTCGAACATCGCGCGGACCTTGGCCCACTGCGCGCCACACACGATGGAATCGCCGATTTTGAGCGTGCCGCGCTGGACGATCACGGTGGCAACGGGGCCGCGGCCAACGTCGATCTGCGACTCGATGATGATACCGGTGGCGGGAGCCTTCGGGTTGGCCTTGAGCTCAAGCACGTCGGCTTGGAGCAGGATCATGTCGAGCAGGTCGGGAATGCCGGTGCCCTTGATGGCGGAAACGGGCACGGTGACAGTCTCGCCACCCCAGTCTTCGGGGGCGATGTTGCGCTCCTGCATCTGCTGCTTCACGCGTTCGAGATTGGCGCCTTTGACGTCCATCTTGTTGACCGCGACCATGAGGGTGACGGCGGCGTTTTGGGCGTGCTTGAGGGCTTCGTCCGTCTGCGGCATGAAGCCGTCGTCGGAGGCGACCACGAGGACGGCGATGTCGGTGACATCGGCGCCGCGGGCGCGCATCTTCGTGAAGGCGGCGTGACCGGGGGTGTCGAGGAACGTGATCTTACGACCGGCGTGCTCGATCTGGTAGGCACCGATGTGCTGGGTGATGCCACCGGCCTCGCCGGCGGCGACGTCGGCCTTGCGGATGGCGTCGAGCAGGGAGGTCTTGCCGTGGTCCACGTGTCCGAGAATACACACGACCGGCGGACGCATGGTGAGATTTTTAACCTCATCTTCGGCGGCGGTTTTTTCCTTAACCTTGGCCTTCTCCTGGGTCGTCTGCTGGATCTGCTGGGCGGCTTCGCCACGGTGCTTGATCTCAAGCATGAAGCCGTGCTTCTCGGCGACCTTCAACGCGACCGGCTCGTCGATGGTTTGATTCATCGAGGCGAAAATCCCCATCTCCATCAGCTCGGAGATGAGCTTGAAGGGCTTCATGCTCAGCGCCGTCGCGAAATCGCGGACGATGATCGGCGGCTTGATATGAATGATCTTAACATCGCCCTCGGTCGTGATCGTGACCACCTGGGCGGGAGGCGTGACCGGCATGGCCGGATTGCCGGGCGCGGAGACATGCGTGGGAGCCTTCGGCGCGGACGGGATCGGCAGGGGCGCGGGCGGTGCCGACACCGGTGAAGGTGCGGAAACGACCGGCGGAGCCTTGGGGGCCGACACGGATGGAATCACGAGCGGAACCGGAGCCGATACGGCGCGAGGCGCAGAAATCACTGGAGGCGCGGGCGGAGCTTTCACCGCAAACGCGGGAACCTGCCTCGGCGCGGATGGAATGGAAGGCGCGGATGGCGGAGCGGAAACCGCCCGGGGTGGCAGCGGCTGCGGCACCGATACGGGGCGCGGCGCGGAACCGGCGGGCGCGGAGACCGGCACCGGAATAGGTGGAACCGGCTTGGGCGAAGCGGCGGCGGCTTTGGCCTCTTCTTTTTCGCGGAGGACATCGTCCGCACTTTTCACCGTGGGCACCTTGTGGGCGACCGGCGCGGCTTCGGGCGCGGGGGCCGGGGGAGCGGACTCGACCGCCGCCGGCTTGAGCGCGGCAAATTCCAGTTCGAGAGCCTCCGCCGAAATGTTATCGACCGTGCTGGAGGCGCTTTTGACGTCAAATTTGCGCTCCTTGAGCAGGGCCAACAACGCTTTGTTGTCCATGCCGATCTTCTTAGCCAATTCGTGGATGCGGATACTCATTCTTCTGGATTTGCGTGCGTAAGGTCTGCGCGGATTTCTTTAAAAATTACTGGGCTCCGCCGACGCGGCTGATGATGGTCTGGGCTTCTTCGGAGGTGAAACCACCGTCCACAAGATCGTCCGCACCAACGCCTTCGAAGGCGGCGGGCGAGTTGATGCCTATGCCGACGAGGCGCTCGGCGAGAACCAGGTCGAGACCGAAGGTTTTGACGAGATTGCTGATGGCAACCGCGCGCGGGTCGGTGGAGGCGACGTGGAATTCTTCAATGTCCAAGCGCCAGCCGATGAGGCGCGAGGTGAGGCGCGCGTTCTGGCCCTTGCGCCCGATGGCGATGGCGAGATCCTCGTTGGCAACCTTGAGGATGATCCGGTGGTTTTTCTCGTCGAGCTGGATGTCGCGAGGAACCGCGGGCTTGAGCGCCTCGATGATCATCTGCTTCGGATCCGCGAAATAGTTGACGATATCGATCTTCTCGCCGTTGAGCTCGCGCACGATGGTTTTCACGCGGGCACCACGGGCGCCGACGCAGGCACCAACCGGATCGACCTTGGAGTCGGTGCTGGTGACGGCGATCTTCGTGCGGTAGCCGGGCTCGCGGGCAAAGGCTTCGATCTTAACCGTGCCGTCGGCGATCTCGCCGACTTCGACCTCAAAAAGACGACGCACGAATTTCGGGCTGGCGCGGCTGAGCATGAGCTCGGGGCCGCGGGGCGTGCTCTCGATGGCGAGCAGCAGACAGCGGATACGATCACCGGGCTGGTATTCTTCGCCGGGAACCTGCTCTTTGCCGCTGAGGATGGCCTCGGCCTTGCCGAGATCGATGAAGATGTCGTTGCGCTCTTTGCGCCGCACGGTGCCGGTGACGATGTTGCCGACCATGTCCTTGAAGTCGTCGTAGATGCGCTCCTTCTCGAACTGGCGGAGCTTTTGCATGACCGCCTGACGGGCGGTCTGGGCGGCGATACGGCCGAGCGTGGCGGGATCGATTTCCTTTTCGATCAAGTCACCGAGGACCGCGCCGGGCTTGATGGCCTGCGCTTTTTCAACGTGAATTTCAGCGCGGGGGTTGCTCACCGAATCGACGACCTTAAGCACCGACCAGGCATGGAGCTGGCCGTTCTTCGGGTTGATCTCGATCTTCAATTCCTGACCCGAGTTAACCCCTTTGAGCGCAGCCGCTTTAATGGCGTTGACGATCGCCGAAATCATATCGGCGCGGCCAATGCCCTTCTCCTTCTCCATGTATTCGAGGACTGAAAGAATTTCGCTGCTCATAAGGGTGTGATTTGTAGAAAAAAAAAGCGGGCCAGAGGCCCACCTTTTTGAAAGTGAACGTTGATAGAAAGGGTCAAGGTAGCTTGTGAGGTAAAATCTTGTC
>JAHFTG010000264.1 GCA_023269455.1 Opitutaceae bacterium
CGGCATGGAAGGCAGCGTCCTCCCCATCGCCATCGCCCACGGCGAAGGTTTTGCGGAGTTCCCCTCCGACGCCGCCGCCACAACCTTCAGCGCCTCCGGCTTAGTGAGCGCGCGCTACGTGGACAACCACCACGCAGTCACGCAGCACTACCCGCTCAACCCCAACGGCAGCCCGCACGGCATGACCGCCCTCACGACCACCACCGGCCGCGTGACGATCATGATGCCGCACCCCGAGCGCGTCTTCCGCACCGTCCAGCAAAGCTGGGCCCCCGCCGCTTGGCGCGGACAAGAAGACGCCCCCTGGCTCCAACTCTTCCGCAACGCGCGGAAGTGGGTGGGATGAGCCCGTCTTGACTTCGCCCATTGTGCTACGTTTAGTGTAGCACAATGAAAACGGCGACCGTCCGCACCTTGCGTAACGACTACGCGAAGCTCCTTCGTCGCGTTGAAACCGGCGAGGAAATCGCCATCTCCCGCCATGGCCGCGTTGTCGCACGACTCGTTCCGGCCAATGCGGATGCCGCCAAAGTAGACTGGGCGATAAGCTCTGCCAGCCGCCTTCCCCGCGCTGGCAAACCCATGAGCGCAGCTGCTGCGGCCAAGGCATTGTCCGACAGTCAGGGCGCTTGGTAAGCCGCTTCCATGCTCTGCGCCGACACGAGCTTCCTCTTTTCCCTCTACGGGCACGACACGCATACCGAGGACGCGCTGGCACTCCTGTCAAAGGCCGCTCAGCCGCTCCTGCTCTCCGCTCTAAACACCTATGAGTTGGGCAACGCACTTCGCTTCGCCGAGTGCCGCGGACTATTGATCTCAGGCACAGCTTCAGAACGCCTTGAGGCGCTGGCCGAAGACCAAGCCGCCGGACGCTGGCGCCTGAGCGATATTTCTCTGCCCGACATCCTGACCGAAGCAGGCCGACTCTCGGCCTCACACACCCTGACCGGCGGTCACCGCTCCTTCGACATCCTGCACGTCGCCCATGCCCGACTGGCCGAGCCAAAACGATTTTTAAGCTTCGATCAAAACCAGCTGCTTCTGGCAAAAAAGGTCAACCTGCGGTGCAACTGAAGCCGATCATAACTTAGAGTATTTTCTAGCCGCGCCGTGAAAAAGCCTCCTTTGCACACAGCATTTTTTGAGTTCCAGAATATCACCAAAATCCTTGAAGAAGATGTTGCCCACTTAGACGCACAACTTCGGGAAAACCCAAACTCCCAGATTTTACGTCGCGCTTACCTCAAAGCACTTTTTACCAGAACCGAAGGTCATCATTTTGCTTTCAAACAAACCCTGTTGGCGCTGGAGGAAATCTTATGTCCACTACCATCAGGCCCACGAATCTTACATCAGCGCATCAACCTATTTTCAGAGCCGGAGCGCATGATACTTCTCGAACGCCAGTATAGATTAAAAGGCAGCGTAGCGACCGAAGATAATTTAATCCTCCGCCTCGACGAAAATCTAAAGTTTGCATTTCGCGTTTACCAACAGGCATTAAGAATCCCAGTCGATCATCTCGCCGGTGGACCAAGATTCGATGATCTGATGGCCGCCCAGAAAAAAAGAAATGACCTCACTCATCCAAAATCCGCACACGACCTTGAGGTTACCGAAGAGGATCTGTCTCAGGCCAAAGCTGGATCAGACTGGTATTTCGCTACGATTGATCTGCTGCTCGATCGAGCAGCGATTGAGTCTATGTATTACCGCAGCTTCAGCCCCGCCCCGAAGAATGTCGTCGATATGGTAGCCAAACTGGTAGAGGCAGGAGCTATTCTAAAAACCACAGAAGGCATGTTTCAAATTGGCCTGATGAAACAAATCAATCGCACCGATTGGTTCTATTGGCCAATTGATGCCGAGCCAACACATCCAGGTAGAATCATAAACGCCATGGCTTTTGCCACCAGCGATGAAATGGGACTTCTGGTAGATTTCTTTCTTGATGGAGCTGCTCAAGAACTACGTCCGATTCGCTGGGTATGTAGCGATGAAAAGGAACGCCAAAAGCGATTAAACCAACATACTGATTGGCTACGACGATGGCATTCGGATGTAAATTTACGAGCACTGGTTGAGTCAAAAATCGAACACTGGCAGTCATCCAGTTGAGGAACACCCTGTCGGCCATGCCGAAGCCCGCACCAAGTCGCTTCACCTCCACCGTCGTCCGCCTCGAAACCGGCATGCGCTACCACGCCCTGCCCGTCCCCGATGACATCGCTGAAAAACTCAAGGCCTCCGGCATCCGCCGCCTCCTCGCGACCATCAACGGCCACGTCTTTAAGCGCGCCCTCCAGAACCACGCCGACGGAGGCAGCTTCATCATCCTCGGTCGCGAACAGCTCAAAACCTGCGGCCTAAAACTCCGCTCGACCGCCACCGTCTCCCTCTCCGTCGATCCAACGCCCGACTTACTGGACATGCCGGAGTGCTTCGCGCTCGTCCTAGACCAAGACGACGAAGCCCGCGCACGCTGGGACACTTTCCCCATCGGCCGCCAGCGCTCGCTCCTGCACTTCATCACCAGCGCCAAGCAGGAAACCACGCAGATCAAGCGTGCATGGCAGCTTGCCGAAAAGATCCGCACCCACTCCCTCTACGGCGACAAAAACGCCTCCTAAAAATCAACCCGCCGTCACCTTCGCCGCGAGCATCGAGCGATAGGAAGCCCGATACGCCCACGCCAGATACAGCTCCATCACGAGAAAAACCACCGCCATACCAAGCCCTGAGCGCTCAAGGAAAATGTGAAACGCGATACTGTTCACCATGAACGGCGCGAACAACGCCAGCGCCAGCGGCACAAAACGATTGGTTAAAAGCATCGCGCCCACGACCAACTGCGTCACCCCGATCAGTTGCATCATATAGCCGCTCTTCACCAAAGCCCCGACGAATGCAACCGCCCCTTCAGGCATCGGCGTGGTCGGCTGCGGGATGAAGTTTAAAAACAGATTCAGGCCGAAGACAAAAAGCGGCAGCCCCAACAGAATGCGAACAACCGCGGGAATGTAGCTGGCAAAAGGCTTTTTCATGAGAGCTTCTTAACAAATCCCGCGCGCCCGACAAGCCGCGATCAAAGATCGGCCGGCTTCAATGCTAACGCCTTCGCCTGCTCGCACCGCTTCCGTGATTTCTCCACGCCCAGCGCGTCCAATCCGAGCGTGTTGGCCACCGCCAGCACCGTGCCCACGCCGCAAAACGGGTCGAAAATCACCTTGGCCCCCGCCTGCTCCTTCGCGAATCGCACCGCCTGTCCCGCCGCGCACACACCCATCGCCCGCACCCACGGCAACCGTCCCGCATCAGTAATCACATCAGGAATCGGCAGCACGTCCGGGCACTTCATCGTCCGCGACACCGCGATCAGATGGGTGTAACCCGGCCGCCCATACGTCAGCATCCCCGGCGGACGCCTACACACGATCTTGTGAAACAGCACGTGTGCGCCCGCGTCTTCAGCCGCGCGAATCACCATCGCGCCCTTGTCGATCCACACGCCGTCACGCTTGATGTCCGACTGGAAAAACAGCGCTGCACTCTCGTCCGGCACCGCATCGACGACCAGCCTCACTGCATCGAGAAACCACGTGCGCCACAACGGCAGGCTCATGCCCACCTCGGACACATCAGGCAACGATGTGACCGCGCACGCGCCGTCGATCCGGCCCCGCGCCTGCATCCACGGAATCGCGTCGGCACAGTGGACCTCACGCATGGG
>JAHFTG010000265.1 GCA_023269455.1 Opitutaceae bacterium
TACGGGCTGGGGTTGCTGATTTTTCTGCCGCTGGGGGATATCTTCGCGCGGCGACGGCTGGTGCTGACGTTGATTTATGTGTGCGCCGCGTTGCTCGCTGCGACGGCGGCTGCACCGACTCTGCCGCTGCTCATCCTGGGAAATCTTCTGGTGGGCGCGACGGCGATGGGGGCGCAGATTCTGATTCCTCTCGCGGTCGAAATGGCCCCGGCAAATGCCCAAGGGCGGACCGTCGGCGTGATGATGACGGGATTGCTCGCGGGTATTTTGCTGGCGCGAACACTGGGCGGATTAGTGGGCGATCATTTTGGATGGCGGGCGATGTTTGCGCTCGCGGCGGGCATGATGGTGGTGCTCGCGGTGCTGTTGCGCGGCGGACTGCCGCATCGCGCGCCTACGGCTGCGCTGTCTTACACGCGTCTCATGGGGTCGCTGTGGAGCGTGCTGAAAACGCAGCCGAGGCTCTGGCGGGCGTCCCTCGTGGGGGCGCTTTCGTTTGCGACCTTCACGGCGTTTTGGACGAGCCTGTCTTTTCTAATGATGGAGCAGTTTCACTTGGGCGCTACGGCGACGGGACTGTTCGGGGTCGTCGGGCTGGGCGGGGCGCTGGCGGCGCCTTATGCCGGCAAGCTCGCGGACCGGCGTGGTTCGGCTTTCGCGGTTTCGATCGCGCTGGGGGTTATTTTTTGTGCGTTTGGTCTGATGTGGGAGTGGGTGACGATTCCGGGGTTGATCGTGGGCGTGTTGCTCATGGATGTGGGCGTGCAGGCGGTGCAGGTGGCGGAGCAGGGAACGGTGCTCTCGCTGCTGCCGGAGGCGCGCAGCCGGCTCAACACGCTCTACATGGTCGCGCGTTTCGTGGGCGGCGCGGTGGGATCGTTGATCGGCGCGCTCGCGTGGGCGCATGGACGCTGGCCGGCGGTGTGTGAGGCGGCGCTCGGGCTGATCGCGCTGGCGGCGGTGGTTCACGTCATCGGCAAGCGCTACGAAGCGCCGGTTGTGGCGAAGTTTCAGCCTGGCGGGCTAGCCTGAGCCCGACGAGAAAAGCGACGAAGTCACTCCACGATGGCGGGCGTCTCGATGCCGAGGGCATCGGCTAGATCGGTGAGATGCTCCTGCTCCTGCGCGATGATTTTGCGGAGGGTTTCGCTGAGCGCGAATTCGCCCATCGCCTCGGCTTGGCGGATGCGTTCGCGGTAGGCGATGATGGTGACGCGTTCGTTTTCGAGGTCGAAGCGGAGCATGTCCTCGGCCTTGTCGGACAACTTCACAGGCTTGGGCATCGTCACGGGCGTGCCGTTGAAATAGTCGATTTGCTTGGCGATCTGGATCGCGTGGCTGAGTTCTTCGCTGGCGTGCTTTTCGAGCTCGGCGGCGATGGCGGTGTATTTCGCGCCTTTGATGGTCTGGCTGTAAACGATGTAGGCGATGACCGCCTGGTATTCGCGGGCAAGATCCTCGTTGAGGAGCTTGATCATCTTTTCGCGGGTGATTTTTTCGGAGGATTTTTTCATGGGGTCGGGTGGTGGATGTCACCGGCCAGACCTCATAAATGCGCGGTGGTTCGGCCCCGTCGCCGCCGACCGTCAACAATCAGACTACGGACGAAAATTGCGGCAACGCCTCGAAGCGTTGGGCGAAGGCGGGCTTTTCGTCTTCGGGCAGGCTCGGGGGGAATTTCGAGCCGCTGCGTTTCCAGCGGGCGAGCCAGTCTTGTCCGAGGATGCGGGCGTGCGCGGGATGCGCGGCGGCACCGGCGGCCTGCGTGAAGGCGATGGTGGTGTCGGCTTTCGGGCCGGTGCCCACGCCTGCCGCGACGGTGAAGCCCGAGGTGAGCAACGCCACGCGCACGGCGGTCGCGGCCGAGTAGGTGTAGAGCTCGGCGCTCTTCGGCGCGCAGTGCCGGGCGATGCGCGCGAAGACCGCGGACGTCCACAGGCCGGTGTCGGTCTTGGCCGAAAACGGGTCGTAGTAGATGAGATCGGGGACGGCGGATGTTTCGAGAAAGCTCAGGAAATCACCGGTGTGCAGTTCCCATTCGAGCAGGCCGGAGGCGTGGGTCCAGCGGCCGGGTTCAAGCAGCTTGTAAGGCGCGCCGTGACGCAGGTGAGGGAAAAGCGACGCGTGTTTCGCAGCGAGTTTGAGCGGGTCGAGGTCGCACTCGAAGCTCACGATGCGAAGCGGGCGGAGCACGGTCGCGCCGCGTTCGGCGAGTTCGCGTTCGAAGCATTGCACGGCGGACATGGCATTCGAGGCGGCGCCGAGGCCGACGTCCCAGATGACGAGTTCGGCGGTGTCGGCATCGGAGTTTTTTAACAACCGCGCGGCGAGGCGCGATTGATCGATGTAGAGGCGCTGGGCTTCGTCGCTCGGGGCGGACACGGAGTGCATGACCTCGCCGGAGCTGAGCTGGCGGATGCTGGAAAAACCTTGGGCGGACGTGACGATGTCGTAATCGCCGAGGGCCTTCGGCGTGCGTTCGCGGGTTTTTTTGGGCGGGATGGGCGGGCTGTCTTCGTCCTGGCGGACGAGTTCGAGGCGCATTTTTTCGTAATAGGCGAGGAAGGTGCCGGCGAGGATGTGGGCGCGCATCTCGGCCATGAGGCGGTGGTAAAACCGGATGTTGTGGATGCCGAGCAGGTGCCAGCCGAGGTATTCGCCGGTCTTGGTGAGGTGGTGCAGGTAGCCGCGTTCGTAGTGTTTGCAGCAGTGGCAATCGCAGCGGGCGTCGAGCGGGCCGTCTTGAAATTTATACACGGCGCGGGCCATGTGCAGGCGTCCGTGGGAAGTGAATACGGTGCCGCGCTGGGCGAGCTGCGTGGGGATGATGCAGTCGAACATGTCCACGCCGCGATGGACGGCTTCGAGGATGTCGATGGGCGTGCCGACGCCCATGAGGTAGCGGGGGAGATTTTCCGGCAGGTGTTCGGTGACGAGGCCGGTGAATTCGTAGCGTTCGGCGTGGGTCTCACCGACGGCGAGGCCGCCGATGGCGAGGCCGTCGAAGGGCAGCTCACGCAGGAAGGCGGCGCTTTTTTTGCGGAGGTCGTGGTGGCAGGCGCCCTGGACGATGCCGAACATCGCCTGCGGGGAATCACCGCGTGCGGCGAGCGAGCGCACGGCCCAGCGGTGGGTGAGCTGCATCGCGGCCTCGGCCTGATCGTAAGGGGCGGTCGAGGGGATGCACTGGTCGAGCACCATCATGATGTCGCTGCCGATGGCTTTCTGCGTCTCGATGCTGACCTCGGGGGAAAGCAGGAGCGTGGTGCCGTCCACGTAGCTTTTGAAACGGGCGCCTTCTTCGTTCATGCGGCGCTCGCTCGGCAGAGAAAAAATCTGGAAGCCGCCGGAGTCGGTGAGGACGGGGCGGTCCCAATTCATGAAACGGTGGATGCCGCCGAATTTTTTGAACACCTCGGGGCCCGGGCGCAGGAGGAGGTGATAGGTGTTGGCGAGGAGGACGTTGGAACCGGTGGCGCGGAGGGTTTCGGCGGTCTGAGATTTCACCGTGGCCTGCGTGCCGACGGGCATGAAGATGGGGGTCTGCACCTCGCCGTGCAGGGTCGTGAAGCGGGCGGCGCGGGCTTTGGAGCCGGGGGCGGTTTTTTCTAGGGTGAAGGCGAGGCGGGACATTTTTCGGATGAGCGGCGTGGAAAGAGTCACCCATTAGGTGACACTTTGCGGCTCATGCGAAGTCCTTTGTTACTCGTCCGAAAAAAGCGTGTTC
>JAHFTG010000266.1 GCA_023269455.1 Opitutaceae bacterium
AAAACGTCGTCATCGTAGGCACCGGTTGCGCCGGCCTCACCGCCGCCATCTACACCGCCCGCGCCAACCTCAACCCGCTCGTCCTCGAAGGCCCGTTGCCCGGCGGACAACTCACAACGACCTCCGAGGTGGAAAACTTTCCCGGCTTCCCCCACGGCGTGGACGGCTTCCAACTCACCCAAAACATGCGCGAGCAAGCCACGCGCTTCGGCACGCGCTTTGAACAAGCTCTCGTGCAGTCGGTCGATTTCACTTCGCATCCCCGCAAGCTCGTGCTCGACGGCCGCGTCATCTTCGCGAAATCCGTCATCATCGCCACGGGCGCCTCCCCGCGCATGACCGGCATCCCCGGCGAAAAGGAACTCTACGGCGGCAAGGGCGTGACCACCTGCGCGACCTGCGACGGCGCCTTCTACCGCAAGATGGAAGTCGCCGTGCTCGGCGGTGGTGACAGCGCGGCCGAGGAAGCCCTCTTCCTCACGCGCTTCGCCAGCAAGGTTTACCTCGTCCACCGCCGCGACAGCCTCCGCGCCTCGAAAATCATGGCCGACCGCGCCGTCGCCCACGAAAAAATTCAGATGGTTTGGGACAGCGTGCCCGTCGAAGTCCTCGGCGTGCCGGAAGGCTCCGTGAGCGGCCTCAAAGTCAAGAACCTCAAAACCGGCGGCGAATCCGTGCTGCCCGTCAAAGGCATCTTCGTCGCCATCGGCCACATTCCCAACACCGGCCCGTTCACGCCCGCGCTCGACGTGGACGAAGGCGGCTACTTCAAACCGGTCGCCGGCTCACAGGTTCAAACCAACGTCCCCGGCGTTTACGTCGCGGGCGATTGCTCCGACCACGTTTACCGCCAAGCGATCACCGCCGCCGGCATGGGCTGCCAAGCCGCGATCGAGGCCGAACGCTGGCTCGCCGAGCACGAAGGCTGAACCCGCCGCAGATTGAACGGTCAGGTCATCTGCGCAATCTGCGGTTAAAACAGATCTTTGGTTTCCTGCCTGTGGCTTTCTTTCAACCACCTCGAAAATAGATTTAGAATTATTCTAAATCCTACTTGCGCCTTAGAACCATTCTAATTTGTTGCTTTGTTCCATCCTCGCCATGACGCCCAACCTGCCCAACTCCGAGGCCCTCGCGCAAAAGCTCGCCCACAGCGGCCTGCGCAACACGCCCCAGCGTGAGGTAGTTTACAAAGCGTTGCTCACCAAACGCGACCACCCCACTGCTGACGACGTCCACGCCCGCGTCCGCGCCGAGCTTAACAGCATCTCGCTCGCCACCGTTTACAACTGCCTCGAAACCCTCGTCCAGTGCGACCTCGTGCGCGCCGTCAACTTCGAGCGCGGCCCCACCCGTTACTGCCCTAATCTCGAACCCCACGCCCACTTCCACGACGAAGCCACCGGCGCGACCTTCGACATCGACCTGCCCGCCGACCTCATCGCCAAAATCAAGGACGTCCTCCCCTCCGGCTACGACGCCGAAGCCGTTGACATCATCTTCCGCGGCAAAACCACCGCCGCCCGCTGACCCTCCGGCTCCGAATTCGGCCTACTCACTACCCGCTACACGCTACTCACTACTTTTTCAAACCATGCCCTCCCTCGAAATCCGCGACCTCGTCGTCGCCCTCGCCGCGACTCCAGACAAACCCATCGTGAAAGGTTTCTCCCTCACGATCAAAACCGGCGAAGTCCACGCTATCATGGGGCCAAACGGCACCGGCAAATCCACCCTCTCGAAGGCCATCGCCGGCCACCCCGACTACGTCATCACCAGCGGCGACGTCCTCATCGACGGCAAGTCGATCCTCGAAATGGAACCCGATGAACGCGCCCGCGCCGGCATCTTCCTCGCCTTCCAATATCCCTCCGAAATCCCCGGCGTCTCCATCGCCAACTTCCTCCGCGCCGCCGTCCAGGCCCGCCTCGCCGAAGGCGAAGAGCTCGACGCCACCGGTTACTACAAGCGCCTCTACTCCAAGATGGACATGCTCAAGATCGACCGGAAGTTCACCTCCCGCTCCGTCAACGAAGGCTTCTCCGGCGGCGAAAAGAAACGCTGCGAGATCCTCCAGATGGCCATGCTCGAACCCACCTTCGCCCTCATGGACGAGACCGACTCCGGCCTCGACATCGACGCGCTGAAGATCGTCGCCGAAGGCGTCCAGGCCATGCGCGGCGACAAGCTCGGCGTCATGTTGATCACCCACTACCAGCGCCTCCTCGACCACATCGTTCCCGACTTCGTCCACGTCATGTATGACGGACGCATCGTGAAATCCGGCGATAAATCCCTCGCCCTCGAACTCGAAGCCAAGGGCTACGACTGGGTCAAAACCGAACTCGTCACCGCCTAAGTTTAATTAACCAAGGACACCACCATGGCCGACACCGATACTCTCCCACCCACCGACGAAGCCCCTGCGGAGGTCAATCCCGTTGGCGGCATCGATCAGGCCGTCGGCGACTTCCAATACAACGTCAACTACGAGTTCGACGCCGGCACCGGCCTGTCCGAAGACACCGTCCGCTACATCAGCTCCGTCAAAAAAGAGGCTCCGTGGATTCTCGAATTCCGCCTCGCCGCCTTGAAGACGTTCCTCGCCAAACCCATGCCCACGCACTGGGCGACGACGGACCTCAACAACATCGATTTCAGCAAAATCCGCTACTACCTCTCGCAGGGCCAGAAGCCCAAGCGCACATGGGACGAGGTGCCCGACGACATCAAAAAAACCTTCGAGCGCCTGGGCATTCCCGAGCAGGAGCGCAAGTTCCTCGCCGGCGTCGAAGCCCAGTTCGATTCCGAGGCCGCCTACTCGAACATCAAGGACATCGTCGCCAAGCAGGGCGTCATCTTCTGCAACTCCACCGAGGCCCTCCGCGAGCACCCCGAGATCTTCAAAAAATTCTTCGGCAAGGTCATCCCGACCGGTGACAACAAGTTCTCCGCGTTGAACTCCGCCGTCTTCTCCGGCGGCTCCTTCATCTACGTCCCGCCCGGCGTAAAAGTCGCACAGCCCCTCCAGGCCTACTTCCGCATCAACGCCGAAAACTTCGGCCAGTTCGAGCGCACCCTCATCATCGCCGACGAAGGCTCCGAGGTCGTTTACATGGAAGGCTGCACCGCCCCCAAGTTCTCCACCTCCACGCTCCACAGCGCCGTCGTCGAACTCGTCGCCCTCAAAGGCGCCAAGATCCAATACATCACCGTCCAAAACTGGGCCAACAACGTCTTCAACCTCGTCACCAAACGCGGTGTCGCCCACGAAGACGCCGAGATCAAGTGGATCGACTGCAACATCGGCAGCCGCCTCACCATGAAATACCCCGGCGTCGTCCTGAAGGGCAAACGCGCCCGCGGCGAAGTCATCTCCATCGCCCTCGCCAACGACGGCCAGCACCAGGATACCGGCGCCAAGATGATCCACGCCGCCGACGACACCACCTCCGTCATCGTCGCCAAATCGATCAGCGTCGGCCAGGGCCGCTCCACCTACCGCGGACAGGTCCACATCCCGAAGCACCTCAAGGGTTGCAAAAACAACACCGAGTGCGACGCCCTCCTCATCAACACCAACAGCCGCACCGACACCTATCCCGCCATCACCGTGCGTGGCGACACCCATGCCGTGCAGCACGAGGCATCCGTCTCCAAAGTGTCCGAAGAGCAGATCTTCTACATGCAGCAGCGCGGCCTCACCGAGGCGCAG
>JAHFTG010000425.1 GCA_023269455.1 Opitutaceae bacterium
CTTCGCCTCTTCAGTCGCGCACAAGGTAGAGCGTCGCGCGCGACGCAACGTGTCGCACTTGCGGCGCGAGCTTGCGGAGGAGGCAATGGACGCGCTCGGGCTATGGGTTGCGCAACGCCAAACTCGTGCGCACGCGCTCGGGATTCGTGCGGACGTGACGCACCTCCTCCTCGTGCGCACCGTCTATGCGCCGCGCACTCAAACCCCGTCGCTCCGCTTCTGGCCGCGTTCGCTATGGGGCGCCGCCTTCCGTGCGTGTGACAATTTGCAGCACAAGCTCGGCAAGGCGGACGCGCAACCTTGCGCGTTTTTTGACGTGTTCACGGCGGAGGAAACCCCCCGCGAGATTGAGGGCGAGACGTGGACGCATCCCATGCACCGCGTTTTTTCGGATTCGTTCGCCCCGTCCTATGGGGTTGCGCCTATTGATCCCACCGCCGGACTTGCATCCGTCTTCGTCAATGCGCGGTGCGACGCGTTGCGCGACATCGTGAGCGCACGCATTGCGGGCGAGACGTCAAACCGTGCGCGGGGCGCGGGCAGGAAACACCTCGGGTATATCGAAGAGGTGCGCGCTTACGGCCTTGCGGCCTTGTCGGGCGAGACGTTCACGCCAAAACACGCGTTGACGTTTGCGCGCGAAACAACGGACGACGTTTGCGAGCGGTTGACCATCCGCAAGGCGGGGCGATTTGTCACCCATGACGGCAAGGGTGGAGTGTTCGGCGAACGTGTTGCCAAGCGGGAGGGCGAGATTGCGGCGCGCTCTACCCTTTGGAAGAAGGCGCAAGCGTTCGCGGACTATGTGGGGGTGACGTTCAACGCTCGCGAGAACGGGTTTAACGCCTTGCTAGGTTGAGGCGGAAGGACACCCGACCAAAGCCGCACGCCGCAAGCGTGCGGCTTTTTCGTGCCTGTTTGGCAGTGCAACAAACCACAACAAAGCCACGGGCGGACGGTTCGGATCGTAGTGGCGGATGGGTAATCAATTCGACTGCGCGGCGACGGGCTTTGTGAAGACCAACCAGACGTCATCCCCCTTGGCACTGGGCACGATGGCCCACGGTGAGTCGTGCCCTGCATCGTATTTTAACCGGAGCATCCCGGCAAGGCGTAGCCCGACGTCATCGCCGAGGCGCTCCGCAGTCGCACGGTAGGCGTCCGAGACTATTGGGCGATAGATCGCAGCGGTTTTCGGATTGGGCCATCCGGCAGAGAGGTCCCATTGGGGGAGTGAGTCCTCGGTTTTTCCTGCATCGGACAAATATCGTGCGGCCTCCTTCGAGATGCGTAGGAGGTCGAGTTGAGTTCTCATCGTCGGATCGCTGATCTGATCCGGTTATGATGAAGACTCAAGATCGACCGTGTTAATCCTGCATCGGGTCGGGCTGGAGGAGATAGATGATCTGGTCGAGTTTCGCGTTGCCTTGTTCGTTGAGGCGACGGATGCGCTCCTGCGCCGCGGCGATCGGATCGCTCGCGGCATATCCACCGCCACCGCCGACCGACTGGAGTGAACTGGCCACGACATGCGGCGCTTGGAGGGCGGCCTGTGCCAGGATGTTGTTCTTGAAATCGGCGTCGGCTGAATCCGCGGATAGTCCGAGGGCCGCGTATTGGCGGCGTTGATCGAGGAGTCCGGCGGCGTCATCAACGGTGCGCGCACCCTTCACGTCACCGCGGAGGAGGGCCGCGTTGCGAAGACGGCCAACCTCGACGCCCTGCCGGCCAAGCGACAGGCCGCTATTGGGGCCGTAGCGGTCGGCCTTGTTGGCGTCCATCTGGGTCTGGAGACGTTTCGCCTCCGCGGTGTCGCCAAGAGCCTCGGCCTGCTCCTTCTGCTTCTGGAGAAGATCCTGCTGCTTCTGGTATTCGAGCTTCGCGGTGTCCTTACCGGCGGCCTTCGCATCCGCGATGCGCCCATCGTAGAGGTCACTGATCTTGGAGAGTTCAAGCTTACGGGCAATCGAAGCGGCCTGACGGGCTTCGGCCTGGGCCTGCTGGTCTTTGCTGGCGTAGTTCTTCGACTCATCGGCGAGGCGTTGGACCTCGGCAATCTTGGGGGCGACCTTCGCTTGGTCGGCGGGGTCCTTGCTGGCTTTCAAATCTTCCAACTGCTGTTGGGCGCGCTGCAAGTCGCTCCCGCCCGCGAGGACCGCGTTGCGTGCGTCGGCCTTGAGACCGGGGAGCTGGTGGTAGTCCTGGAGATTTTTCACGTTCTGCTGGGCGCGTTCCAGCTCGGCCTGCGCGGCCTTGGAATCGTAGTTGCCCGTGCCCTCGGCCCCCGAAACTCGGTCATGGTCCTTCGCCCTCGCGACGTCCGCTTTGGCGGATTCCAACGCGCTCAACGCGTTGGCGGCCTTCTCGTGGATGTCGTTCCCCGCCATCGCATCGAAGGTTCCCTGAATCTCTCGGGCGCGTGTTTGGCTGTCGGCCGACTTCCTTCCGATGGGCGAACGGTCGAACGCCGCGGAATCCCGCTCGCTCTGGCGGCCCGACTCGGCCTCAGCGGCGAGCTGGGCGGAGTGGGCTTTCAGCATGGCCGCCTGTCGCTCGGGGCTGGCCTGGGTCAAGTCGTCCTGGAACTTCGCTTCCCATGCGGTGCGGGCGTCCTGCGCGTGTGCGCGGATGGTCGTTTCCTCAACTCGACTGGGGGCTAGGGTGGAGGTGTCACGCGCCTGAGTGGCAGACTGGAGAGCCTTCCGTTCCTCCAAGTGTTTCTTCTTCAGGTTTGTCGCTTCCAGATTGTCCTTCGTGACCGGCGTATTCGCCAGTTCGGTGTTCAGCTTTATGATTTCCTCGGTGATGGCCGCGACGCTCGCGCGCCAATCATCAAGCGTTTGGATTTGCTTCGCCTGATCGGACAGCGCCTTCGTGGTGGCTTCCAGCGATTCCTTGAGTTCTTGGTAGGCTTTGTCGGCCTCGCGGACGGCTTGGATGTTGCGGTAGATCATCGTGCCAAGGATGCCGATGGCGACGAGCGCAGCACCCCAGCCAGTCGAGACGAGCGCAATCGCGGCCTCGGAGATGCCCAGGGTGAAGACGCCGAGTAACGCACGCGCCCCTTTCAATCCAGCCCCCAAGCCGCCGACGGCGAGATTGGCCAGATACGCCTTGAGGCTGAAGTTACCCATCGCCACCCCGGCGACCTGCGCGCCGTCGGCGGTCCACTTCATGCCACGCGCGGAGAGCGCGCTGGTCTCATGGAGGACGCGGAGACGTGCGCTGGCCTCGCCGACCTTGCCCTTGATGAGGTCGACGACGCCGCCGAAGTTGCCCGCCGCGAATGCCTCGGCACCTCCGTCTGCGAGGGCCTTTGCGGTCGCGATGCTGCCGCCCGGTGCAACGGCTGCGGACATCGGCGAGACCATGCCGCCCTTCAAATTACGGGAGGTCGAGGCGACCTCACGGACGATCCCGATGGCATTGCGGACACCCGTCGCGGCGCCGCTGAGGGCAATGCCCGCACCAATGGCGGTCACGATCTCATAGACACCCTGCAACGCGGACGCGAAGCCCTGGCTGGCGAAGGTGGATTCGACGATGCGGTTCTTGGCGTCACTGATTGCAGTGGGGACGAGCGCCCAGTCGCGGCCAATCTCGGCAACGAGCGGCGTCAGATTTTTCGTGGCGGCAACGGAGTTCTGGAGCGCCTTGACCTGGGCCTCGACGAACGGCTCACCGAACGCTTCGGCCATCTTG